>JAICTR010000379.1 GCA_025936275.1 Burkholderiales bacterium | reverse complement strand
CCGCGAGCGAGCGCAGCCGCTCGATGATGCGATCCACCGCCGGCAGCAGCACGCGTTCGCGCCCGCCTGCAAGCATGCGCGCATGGGCGAGGTTGTTGATGTCCTCGGAAGTGCAGGCGAAGTGGATGAATTCGGCCGCCGCGGAAACCTCGGCATTCCCGGCGAATCGCTCGCGCAGCCAGTACTCGACCGCCTTCACGTCGTGGTTGGTGGTCGCCTCGATCGCCTTCACGCGCTCGGCATCGGCGAGCGAGAAGCGCGCGGCGGCCTCGCGCAGCGCCTGCACGGTGGCGGGCGAGAACGGCGCGAGCGGCGTGAACGCCGCATCGGCGGCGAGCGCGAGGAGCCATTCCACCTCGACCCCGACCCGTTCGCGGATCAGCGCGAACTCGCTGAAGTGATCCTGCAGCGCGCGCGTCTTCGCGGCATAACGCCCGTCGAGGGGAGAGAGGGCGGTGAGGGCGGAGGACATCGATGGGCCCTGAGGGGCGCGGGAAGAGCGAAATTTTATCACGCGCTCCCCGCGCGACCGGCTTGTCCCGGCTACGCGATCACGCCGCCTCCGAGGCACACGTCGCCGCGATAGAGCACCGCCGACTGGCCGGGCGTGACCGCCCATTGCGGTGTCGCGAACTCGAGCTCGAAGGCGCGCGCCCCGTCGAGCGCCAGGACGCACGCGGCATCGGCCTGGCGGTAACGCGTCTTCGCCGCGGCCTCGCCCGCGGCGGGCGGCACGCCCGCGATCCAGCTCGCATCCTCGGCGCGCAGGCGGCGCTGCTGGAGCAGCGGATGATCGCGGCCCTGCACCGCCACGAGCGCGTTGCGCGCGCGATCCTTGGCCGCGACGTACCAGGGCTCCGCGGCGGAGTCGCGCCGGCCGCCGATGCCCAATCCCTGGCGTTGGCCGAGCGTGTAGTACATGAGGCCCTCGTGCTCGCCCACGCGCACGCCTTCCGGCGTCTCGATCGGTCCCGGCTCGCGCGGCAGGTAGCGCGACAGGAACTCGCGGAACGGCCGCTCGCCGATGAAGCAGATGCCGGTGGAATCGCGCTTGGCGTGGTTGGCGAGGCCCGCCTCGCGCGCGATGCGCCGCACCTCGCTCTTATGCAGCTCGCCCACCGGAAAGAGCGTGCGCGCGAGCTGCGCCTGCGTGAGGCGATGCAGGAAATAGCTCTGGTCCTTGCCGGGATCCACGCCCTTCAGCAGCTCGAAGCGGCCGTCGCGCTCCGCGACGCGCGCGTAATGGCCGGTCGCGATGCGCTCCGCGCCCAGCGCCATGGCGTGGTCGAGGAACGCCTTGAACTTGATCTCCGCATTGCACAGCACGTCCGGATTGGGCGTGCGCCCGGCGCGGTATTCGGCGAGGAAGGAGGCGAAGACGCGCTCGCGGTATTCGGCCGCGAAGTTCACCGCTTCCACCTCGATGCCGATGCGCTCGGCGGCCGAGACCGCATCGACCAAATCCTCGCGCGTGGAGCAGTACTCGTCGTCGTCGTCATCCTCCCAGTTCTTCATGAAGAGGCCCACGACCTCGTGCCCCGCCCGCGCGAGGAGCAGCGCGGCGACGGCGGAATCCACGCCTCCGGAGAGGCCGACGACGATCTTCATGGGAGCGGACGGGAGGAGCGGCCATTCTAGCGGCCCAATGAAAAAGGCGGAGCCGAGGCTCCGCCTTGCGTGCGGCGAGCCGCGATTACTTCTTCGGCTCTTCCTTCGACTCGGCGGCGGGCTTTTCGGCCTTGGCCTTGGCGACCTTCTTGTGCGACTTCTTCGCGGCGTGCTTCTTGGCGGACTTCTTCTTGGCCGGCTTCGCCTCGTCGGACTTGGCGGGCTCGGCGGTGGTCGTGGCGGTGGCCGTGGCAGGTTCCGCGGGGGCGGCCTTGGCCGCCGTGCCCTGGGCGAACACGGCGAGGGACGCGGAGGCGAGCAGGGTGGCGAGCAGGGCGGACAGCTTCTTCATGGTGTTGTCTTTTCCTAGGTGGTGGTTGTGGGGAGCATCAATGCATCGACTGCGCTGGGATCAGCCTCGTCGCCCGCATTAACGCCGCGCATCATACAAGGGTTGACGCGCGCTTGTGCGCTCATTTCGGGCGGCTGCCGCGAAGCGCCCCCGGCGCCGGCACCTCGCGCCACGCGCCGGGCGCGAGCGCTTCGATGTGCCACGGCCCCACGCAAAAGCGGATCAGGCGAAGCGTCGGCAGTCCCACCGCGGCCGTCATGCGCCGCACCTGGCGGTTGCGTCCTTCGCGCAGCGCGATCTCGAGCCACGCGGTGGGGATCGCCTTGCGGACGCGGATCGGCGGATCGCGCGGCCACAGCTCGCGCGGCTCGGGGATCGGGCGGACGGCCGCGGGCCGCGTCGGACCGTCGCGAAGCGTGACGCCGCCCCGCAGGCGGTCGAGCGCCGCTTCGTCGGGCGTGCCCTCCACCTGCACCCAATAACCCTTCTCGAGGCGGTGGCGCGGATCGGCGATCGCCGCCTGCAGGCGCCCGTCGTCGGTGAGCACGACCAGGCCCTCGCTGTCCGCGTCGAGGCGCCCGGCCGCGTACACGCCGGGCACCGGGATGAAGTCCTTGAGTGTCCGGTGCGTGCCGCCGCCGGTGAACTGGCAGAGAACGCCCATCGGCTTGTTGAGGAGCAGGACGCGGGACAAGGCCGGGAAGGTCGCTTTGCTATAATTTTTCGATTGTGCCGCCATTCGGGCGGCGCATTCCCCGCCTTTCCCCAACGCAAGAGACCCGCACGATCCCATGGCCAAGATCAAGGTGAAGAACCCCATCGTCGAGATGGACGGCGACGAGATGACGCGCATCATCTGGCGCCGCATCCGCGAGCAGCTGATCCTTCCGTACCTCGACGTCGACCTCAAGTACTACGACCTCGGCGTCGAGCATCGCGACGCGACCAACGACCAGGTGACGGTCGACTCCGCCAACGCCACGAAGAAGTACGGCGTGGCGGTGAAGTGCGCCACGATCACGCCCGACGAGGGGCGCGTGAAGGAGTTCGGCCTGAAGCAGATGTGGAGGAGCCCCAACGGCACCATCCGCAACATCCTCGACGGGACGATCTTCCGCGAGCCCATCATCTGCCGCAACGTGCCGCGCATCGTGT
>JAICTR010000310.1 GCA_025936275.1 Burkholderiales bacterium | reverse complement strand
GGCTCGAAGGTGAGCACCGCGGGCGCGAGCCCCCGCGCCCCGGCGGCGGCGCGCAGTCGATCGAGGATCGCGGCATGCCCGCGGTGCACGCCGTCGAAGCTGCCGATCGCGACCGCCGTGGGCGGCCCGCCGGCTCGCGCGTGGCGGACGATGCGCATCGCGGCTCGCGCCCTCACGCCTGGCGCGAGAAATCGCGCAGCCGGAATCCCATCAGCGCGAGCGAGGCGAAGTACGCCACCGTGCCGGCGGCGATCACGAGCGCGAGCTTCGCCACGCGCGCAGCGCCCGCGATCTCGAACCACGAGGCCTCGCTTCCCATCGAATACCAGAGCGCGCCGCCGAGCATGTACAGCGCAACGGCGAGCTTCACCAGGAACGCCGCCCAGCCCGGCTCGGGGCGGTAGGTCGCCGAACGGCGCATGAGCCACCAGAGCCACCCGGCGTTGAAGCAGGCGCCGAGCGCGATCGCGAGCGTGAGCCCGGCGTGGCGCAGCCACGGCACGAGGAGCAAGTTGAGCAGCTGCGTCACGACCAGCGTCGCGATCGCCACCTTCACCGGCGTGCGGATGTTCTGCTTCGCGTAGAAGCCCGGCGCGAGGATCTTCACCAGGATGATGCCGATGAGGCCCACGGCGTAGCCGATGAGGGCGTTGCGCGTCATGAGCACGTCCATGCGCGAGAACTCGCCATGCCAGAAGAGCGTCGCGACCAGCGGCACGGCGAGGAGGCCGAGCGCCACCGCGGCGGGCGCGGCGAGGAGCAGCGTGATGCGCAGCCCCCAGTCGAGGAGCCGCGAGTAGGCGACCGGATCCTCTGCGGTGTGGTGGCGCACCAGCGAGGGCAGCAGCACGGTGCCGAGCGCCACGCCCAGGAGCGCCGACGGAAACTCCATCAGCCGGTCGGCGTAGTAGATCCAGGACACCGGCCCGTCGCCGAGCCACGAGGCGATCTGCGTGTTGATGAGGAGGCTCACCTGCGCGACCGAGACGCCGAGCGCGGCCGGCGCCATGAGGCGCAGGATGCGGCGCACGGCAGGATCGTGCGGATCCCAACGCGGGCGGGGCAGCATGCGGATCCGCGCGAGGAACGGCAGCTGGAAGAGGAGCTGCGCGAGGCCGCCGAAGAACACCGCCCACGCCAGCGCCAGCACGGGCCGCTCGAGCTGGGGCGCCACGAGGATCGCGAACGCGATGAACGAGAGGTTGAGGAGCACCGGCGTGAAGGCCGGCGCCTTGAACGCGCCCCAGGTGTTGAGCACGCCCGCGGCGAACGACACCAGCGAGACGAAAAGGATGTAGGGAAAGCAGATCCTCACCAGCTGCGCGGTGAGCGCGAACTTGTCGGGATCGGCGGCGAAGCCCGAGGCGCTGAGCCACACCACCGCGGGCGCGGCGATCATGCCGATCGCGGTGACGACGAAGAGCCCCGCCGCGAGCGCGCCGAGCACCTTGCCCGCGAGCACGCGCGTCGCCTCGTCGCCGGCGCGCGCGCGATGCTCGCCCAGCACCGGCACGAACGCCTGGGAGAACGCGCCTTCGGCGAACAGGCGCCGCAGCAGGTTGGGAATGCGGAAGGCGACGACGAAGGCGTCGAACGCGAGCCCGGCGCCGAAGTAGTTCGCCATGAGAATCTCGCGTACCAGGCCGGTGATCCGCGAGGCGAGCGTCATGCCGCTCACGGAGGCGGCGGCCCTGAGGAGATTCAATCTAGGGCTTTGTTTCGTATGGACAAGCGGTGTATGATAACAGGCTTCGTTTTTCGAACTTCGACCGGGAATCCCCACACATGGCCAATACCAAGCAGGCCGCCAAGCGGGCTCGCAAATCCGCCAAGCAGCGCACCCACAACGTGAGCATGCGCTCCGAGATCCGCACCGCGATCAAGAAGATCCACACCGCCATCGCCGGGGGTGACGCCGCCGCGGCGCTCGAGACCTACAAGGCCGAGCAGTCGGCGATCGATTCGCTCGCGCGCAAGGGCGTGATCCACAAGAACAAGGCCGCGCGACACAAGAGCCGGCTCGCCGCGCGCATCAAGGCGCTTTCCTCGGGCCAACGCGCGTAGCAGCCTTCACCCCGGCCGACGGCGGCCCCCGGGCCGCCGTTCTCGTTTCTGAAGCCGCACTCGCCACGGAGAAGCAGGAAATGACCGCACAGCACCTCATGCAGACCTATGCGCCGCACCCGGTCGCTTTCGTGCGCGGCGAGGGCGCGTGGCTCTGGGACACCGAGGGCAAGCGCTACCTCGATGCGCTCGCCGGCATCGCGGTGAACGGCCTGGGCTATGCGCATCCGGTGCTCACGCGCGCGATCTGCGACCAGGTCGCGAAGCTCATGCACATCTCCAACCATTTCCGCGTGCCGGAGCAGGAGCGCGCGGCCGCGAAGATCTGCGAGCTCTCGGGAATGGAGAATGTCTTCTTCGCCAACTCCGGCTCGGAGGCGAACGAGGCCGCGATCAAGCTCGCGCGCCTCTACGGCCACCAGCGCGGCGTGGAGAGCCCCGCGATCATCGTGATGGAGAAGGCGTGGCATGGGCGCACGCTCGCCACGCTCTCGGCCACCGGCTCGCGCAAGGCGCAGGCGGGCTTCGAGCCGTTGATGGGCGGGTTCCTGCGCGTGCCTTACAACGACATCGCGGCGATCGAGCGGCTGGCCGACAACCCGTCGGTCGTCGCGGTGCTCCTCGAGGTGCTGCAGGGCGAGGGCGGCATCAACGTCGCGCACCCCGAGTGGCTGCGCCAGGTGCGTGCGATCTGCGACCGCAAGCAGTGGCTGATGATGGTGGACGAGGTGCAAAGCGGTATCGGGCGCACCGGCAAATGGTTCGCGCACCAGTGGGCCGGCGTCGTGCCCGACGTGATGCCGCTCGCGAAGGGCCTCGCCTCGGGCGTGCCGATCGGCGCGTGCGTCGCCCGCGGCGTGGCGGCGAAAGTGTTCAAGCCGGGCAACCACGGCTCGACCTTCGGGGGCAGCCCGCTCGCCACGGTTGCCGCGCTCACCACGCTCGACGTGATCGAGAAGGAAGGGCTCCTCGCGCACGCGCACCGCATGGGCGAAGTGATCCAGGGCGGCTTGCGCCAGGAGCTTTCCGGCGTCGCGGGGGTGAAGGAGATCCGCGGCATGGGGCTCATGATCGGCGTGGAGCTCGACCGCCCGTGCGGCGACATCGTGCGCCGCGGGCTCGCCGCCGGGCTCGTCACCAACGTCACCGCCGAGCGCGTGGTGCGCCTGCTGCCCCCGCTCGTGATCCAGGAGTCGGAGGCGAAGCGCCTGGTGGAGATGCTCGCGCCGCTCGTGAAGGCCTTCCTCGCCGAGGCGCCCGCGGCCGCCGCGGCGTGAAGCACTTCCTGCAGCTTCGCGACCTCGCGCGCGACGAGCTCGAGCACCTCTTCGGCCGCACGCGCGTCATCAAGGAGCGCTTCAAGAACTACGTGGCATACCAGCCGCTCGCCGACCGCATGCTGGCGATGGTGTTCGAGAAGAGCTCGACGCGCACGCGCGTCTCGTTCGAGGCGGGCATCCACCAGCTCGGCGGCTCGTCGATCGTGCTGAACACCAGCGAGACGCAGCTCGGCCGCGGCGAGCCGATCGAGGACGTGGCGCGCGTCGTCTCGCGCATGGTCGACATCGTCATGATCCGCACCTACGAGCACGCGATCATCGAGCGCTTCGCGGCGCACTCGCGCGTGCCGGTGATCAACGGACTGACCGACGAGTACCACCCATGCCAGAGTCTGGCCGACATTTTCACCTACATCGAGCACCGCGGCAGCATCAGCGGCAAAACCGTGGCCTGGATCGGCGACTCCAACAACGTCTGCAACACCTGGC
>JAICTR010000434.1 GCA_025936275.1 Burkholderiales bacterium | reverse complement strand
GGCGAAAAAGGGGTCAGGTTCATTTTCCGACGGGAAAATGAACCTGACCCCTTTTTCGACTCCGCTCTCGATCGATGCGTCGCGCATCGAGGTGGCCTACCGCCGCGGCGACGGCTCGATCGACCGCTGGCGCATCGAACGGGCGAAGGCCGCGATGCAACCGGGCCTTCGCGAGGTCGATGTCGATGCGTCGCTCGCGCGCAACGGACACGCCCTGCATGCGCGGGGCCGCTTCGCCGACCTCTCGCGCCTCGGGCAGGCGGGCGCGCAGACGCAGGGCGAGGTGACGCTCGACTGGGGCGGGACGGTCCTCGCGATGAAGGGTGCGATACCCCTCGACCACGGGCTCGAGCGCGCGACGTTCGATGCCACGCTCACCAGCCGCTCGCTCGACGACATGCTCGCGTTCTTCGGCAAGCGCGAGCGGCACACGGCGCCGATCGAGGCGCGCGCGAAGGTGACGCGCGCGCCGGGCGAGCTCGTGTTGCGCGATATCGCGGTGAAGCTCGGTGCGCATCGCGCCACCGGCGAGCTGCGGCTCGACCTCACGAAATCGCCAGCGGACTTCAGCGCGCGCCTCGAGAGCGACGACCTCGACTGGGGCCAGGCGCTGCTCGATGTGGGCGACGAGAAACCGAAGCCCGCGCCGCCGGGCGAGATGTTTCCCGTGCGCCCGCTTCCCTGGGGCATGCTCGATGCGATGCAGGGCCGCGCGGGGACGATCGCGCTTCGCTTCGGGCATCTCAAGCTTCCCGACGGCATCGAGCTCGGGAACGCATCCGCTCTCGCCAAAATCGACGGCCCGCATCTCTCGCTCGATCCCATTGCCGCGCAGGCGCTCGGCGGAAGCGTGAAGGGCACGATGCGCATCGATGCGGCCGCGAAATCGGTGCAGGTCGCGTTGGGCGGCGAGGATGTGCTGCTGGAGCGCTGGTTCCGCGAGCGGCATCGCCCGGTGCATTTCCGCGGCGGCCCGATGAAGGTGCGGGCGGAGATCCGCGCGAAGGGCGAATCGATGAAGGAGCTCGCCGCCTCGATGAGCGGGCCGGTGTCGATCCTCATGGGCCGCGGCGTCTACGACTCGAAGATCGCCGGCGACTGGGACGCGCGCATGGTGAACTTCGCCAAGGACTCGAAGCAGGAGATCGATTTCGAATGCGTCGGCGCGGCGCTCGCTTTCGAGTCGGGCAAGGCGAAGGGCAAGGACATCGTCGGCGCGCGCAGCCGCGAGAGCCGGCTCCTCGCCTCGGGCGAGATCGACCTGCGCGAGGAGAAAGTCGACCTCAAGGGGAGCGTGCGGCCGAAGCCCGGCGAGGGCGTGGGCCTCGCGACGATCGCCGACGAGATCCAGATCACGGGGGCGCTCCGCAAGATGCAGGTGCGGCTCGATCCGGAATCGAAGCCGAAGGCGATCGCGAAAGGCGCGCTCGCCGTGGCGACGGTGGGATTGAGCGCGCTCGCGACGGCCGCCTCGAATTCCGCGTCTCCCGACCGCGATCCGTGCGAGGCCGTCTTCTCGAAGCGCCATCCGCCGCATCCGTGAGCGCGATCGCGCGCGTCGTACAATGGAACGCTCTTCCCCGCGAAGAAGCGCTCCCATGTACGAAGACCTGAGCCTCTACATCGATGGCGAATTCCTGAAGGGCGGCGGCCGCCGCGAGCAGGAGATCCGCAACCCCGCGACCGGCGAGGTGATCGGGAAATTGCCGCACGCCTCGAAGGAAGACCTCGACCGCGCGCTCGCCGCGGCGCAGAAGGCGTTCCGGTCGTGGCGCCGCTCCTCGCCGGTGGAGAGGAGCCGCATCCTGCGCAAGGTGGCCGAGCTCTCGCGCGCACGGGCGCAGGAGATCGGCCGCAACATCACGCTCGACGAAGGCAAGCCCCTCGCCGAGGCGGTGGGCGAGGTGACCGTGTGCTCGGAGCACGCCGACTGGGCGGCCGAGGAATGCCGGCGCATCTACGGGCGCGTGATCGCGGCGCGCAGCGAAGGCGTGCGGCAATTCGTGCTGAAGGAGCCGATCGGCGTGGTGGCCGCGTTCTCGCCGTGGAATTTCCCCTTCAACCAGGCGATCCGCAAGATCGTCTCGGCGCTCGGCGCCGGCTGCACCATCATCATCAAGGGTCCCGAGGATGCGCCGAGCGCCGTGGTCGCCATCGCGCGCCTCTTCCACGAGGCCGGATTGCCGCCCGGTTGCCTCAACGTCGTGTGGGGCGTGCCGAGCGAGGTCTCGACCTACCTCATCCATTCGCCGATCGTGCGCAAGGTGTCCTTCACCGGCTCGGTGCCGGTGGGCAAGCAGCTCGCGGCGATGGCGGGCGCGCTGATGAAGCCGTGCACCATGGAGCTCGGCGGGCATTCGCCGGTGATCGTGTGCGAGGACGCGGACGTGGAGAGCGCGGCGGACATCATGGCCGCGTCCAAATTCCGCAACGCCGGGCAGGTGTGCGTGTCGCCCACGCGCTTCTACGTGCAGGAGAAGGTGTACGACCGCTTCGTGCAGCGCTTCCTCGACAAGGTGTCGAAGCTCAAGGTGGGACCGGGGCTCGAGGAAGGCACGAAGATGGGACCGCTCGCGCACGAGCGGCGCGTGCCGGC
>JAICTR010000506.1 GCA_025936275.1 Burkholderiales bacterium | reverse complement strand
AGATGATCCGCCTGCGCCGCGAGCACCCGATCTTCCGGCGGCGCGAGTTCTTCCAGGGCGTGCCCGTGGGCGACTCGGGGCGCAAGGACGTCGCGTGGCTCGCGCCCGACGGGCACGAGATGACGCCCGAGGAATGGGAGGAGGACTTCGCGCGCTGCCTCGGCATGTGGCTGAACGGCGACGACCTGCCCGAAACCGACGAGCGCGGCCGGCAGCTCCACGACGCGAGCTTCCTGGTGCTCTTCAACGCGCACCACGACGTGATTCCGTTCCGCCTTCCCGACCCCGGAGCGGGCGCGAGCTGGGTGGGCGAGGTGGATACCGCGAGCGATACCGGCGACGTGCCGCCGGATCGCGCCCGGCCGCGCGACAGCTATCCGCTGCAGGGGCGCTCGCTGGTGGTCCTGCGCCAGCTTCCGCCGGAGCCGCGATGAGGCGCGCGCACGAGATGCCGTTCGGCGCGGCGCTCGCGGAAGACGGCGCGCGCTTCCGCTTGTGGGCTCCCGCCGTGCGCGAGGTGAAGCTCGTGCTCGGCGAAGGCGCCGCCGCTCGCGACATCGCGATGCGCGCCGAAGATGGCGGGTGGCACGCGGTGCAGGTGCCGGGCGTGGCCGTGGGCACGTCCTACGCATTCCGCGTCGACGCACGCGATCCGGTGCCCGACCCCGCCTCGCGCGGACAGCGCCACGACGTCGGCGGCCCGAGCCTGGTCGTCGATCCGCGCGCGTTCGAGTGGCCCGACGACGCGTGGCGCGGACGTCCGTGGCACGAGGCCGTGGTGTACGAGCTGCACATCGGCACCTTCACGCCGGAGGGCACGTTCCGCGCCGCGGAGGCACGGCTCGAGCGCCTCGCGGCGCTCGGCGTGACGGCGCTCGAGGTCATGCCGGTCGCCGACTTCGCGGGGCGCCGCAACTGGGGCTACGACGGCGCGCTTCCCTTCGCGCCCGACAGCGCGTACGGCACGCCCGGGGACTTCAAGCATTTCGTCGCCGCGGCCCACGCGCACGGGCTGATGGTGCTGCTCGACGTGGTCTACAACCACTTCGGCCCGGACGGCAACTTCCTGCATCGCTATGCGCCGCAGTTCTTCAACGACGCGCACCAGACGCCGTGGGGGGCGGCGATCAACTACGACGGCGAGCATTCGCACGCGGTGCGCGATTTCTTCGTGCACAACGCGCTCTACTGGGTGGAGGAGTTCCACCTCGACGGCCTGCGCCTCGACGCGGTGCACGCGATCGCCGACGACTCGCCGCGCCACATCGTGACGGAGATCGCGCACGCGCTGCAGGCGGGTCCGGGGCGCGAGCGGCACGTGCACCTGGTGCTCGAGAACGACCGCAACCAGTCGCGCTTCCTGCGCGGCGCCGATCGCGCCACCGCGCAGTGGAACGACGACTGGCACCATGCCGCGCACGTGCTCGCGACGCGCGAGGCGGACGGCTACTACGCGCCCTTCGCGGCGCGCCCCGTGATGCACCTCGGCCGCGCGCTCGCCGAAGGCTTCGCCTGGCAGGGCGAGCCGTGGCCGCTTCGCGAAGGCGAGGCGCGCGGCGAGCCGTCGGCGGACCTCGCGCCGCTCGCCTTCATGCCGTTCCTGCAGAACCACGACCAGGTCGGCAATCGCGCGCTCGGCGAGCGCATCGCGGCGCTTGCCGATCCGGCGGCGTTGCGCCTCCTCACGGCGACGTTACTCCTGTCGCCCTCGATCCCGCTGCTCTTCATGGGCGAGGACTGGGGCGCCGAGACGCCGTTCCGCTATTTCGTCGATTTCGCCCACGACCCGGCACTGTCGGACGCCGTACGCGAGGGCCGCCGGCGCGAGTTTGCGAAATTCGCCGCCTTTGCCGAGGACACCGCGAACATT
>JAICTR010000287.1 GCA_025936275.1 Burkholderiales bacterium | reverse complement strand
CGCGAAGAGCATGCCGAGCCCCACCAGCGCCTGCGCGAACACGACCGCCATGTCGAACAGGTTCACGGGAAGATCTCCAGCAGGCGCCGCTCGTAGCGCGCCTTGAAGCCCGCGACCCAGGCCGGGCCGTCGACGAGATCGAGGATGTGGATCGAGAGCACGCCGCGCGCGGCATCGTAGCCCGCCCAGCTCGTGCCGGGCGTGGCGGTCACGATGCAGGCGAGCGCGGCGAGGCCGCCGGGGTGCGTGAGAGCGAGCGGCACGTCGACGAACCCGGCGACGCGGCCGGGCCGCGGCCACAGCACCAGGCGCGCCACGGCAAGATTGGAGCGCACGATGTCGGCGAAGACCAATGCGAGCAGCGCGAGCGCGGTGCCGACGCGGCGCCGCACGCGCGCACCGGGCGGATGGAGCAGCGCGAAAACCGCGCCGCCCGCCACCGCGACCGCGGCGCCCGCGGCAACCGTGGACGGCGCGAGCGAGCCGTCGAGCGCGAGCCACGTGGCGAGGAGCACGAGCGAGAAGAGCGGGTATGGAAGCAGCCGGCTCATGGCGCGCGCAGCACTTCCTGGATGTAGCCGCGCGGCGCGAGCACGGTGCGCGCGGCATCCTGCATGTAGCGCATGGCGGGCGCCGCCGCGAGGGTGAGCGCGAGGCACGCGGCGAGCAGCCCGCCCACCGGCAGCATCTCGATCACGCGCACGCGCGGCACGATCCCTTCGGGCATCGCCCAGAACGCGCGCACGCCGGCGCGGGCGAGGGCGATCACCGCGGCGAAGCCGGAGAGCATGAGCAGCGCGAGGAGCGCCCACGCGGCGGGCGCGATCGGCTGCGTATCGAGCACCGCGGCGAGGATCGCGAACTTCGCGACGAACCCGGGAAGCGGCGGAAGCCCGGCCACCAGCAGCGTCGCGGCGGCGAACGCGATGCCCAGCACCGCCATCGCCGCCGGAATCGCGACCCCTTCTTCGCCGTGCGCATCGCTTTCCTCGGTGAGCCCGAACGCATCGGCGGTGACGGCGAGGATGTCGGCGCCGGGGCGGCGCGTGCGATCCACCAGCTCCACGAGGAGGAAGAGCGCCGCGACGCCGAGCGTCGAGGCGAAGAGGTAGTAGATCGCCGCGCCGGTGGCGAGCGTGCCGCCGAGCCCGCAGGCCGCGAGCAGCGTTCCCGACGAGATCACCAGGCTGAAGCTCGCCATGCGCGAGAGGTCCTGCGAGGACACCATGCCGAGCGTGCCATAGGCGAGCGTCGCGAGGCCGCCGATGGCGAGGAACTGCGCGCCGGGCTCGCCGCCGAAGACCACCAGCCACACGCGCACGATCGCGTAGATGCCGACCTTGCTCAGGATCGAGAAAAGCGCGGCGCAAGGCGCGGCGGCGGCGCCGTACGTGGGCGCGAGCCAGAATCCGAGCGGCCACATCGCGGCCTTGGTGAGGAACGCGATGCCGAGCATCGCCGCGCCGATCTCGAGGAGCGCCCGGTCGCTCGTCGCCACCTGCGGCACGCGCAGCGCGAGGTCCGCCATGTTGAGCGTGCCCGCGACGCCGTACATCAGGCTCACGCCGACGAGGAAGAGCAGCGACGCGGCGAGGTTCACGGTGACGTAGTGCAGGCTCGCGCGCACGCGCCGCGGTCCCGAGCCGTGCAGCGCGAGGCCGTAGGAGGCGGCGAGCAGCAGCTCGAAGAACACGAACAGGTTGAAGAGGTCGCCGGTGAGGAAGGCGCCGCACAATCCGGCGAGGAGGAAATGCACCAGCGAATGGAAGTGCGCGCCGGCCCGATCCCAGCGCGCGAGCGAGAAGGCGAGCGCGGCGAAGCCGAGGAGCGAGGCGAGCAGCACCATCGCCGCCGAGAGCCGGTCGGCGACCAGCACGATGCCGAAGGGCGCCGGCCAGTCGCCCAGCGCGTACACCGGCGCGAGCGGCGCATCGGCGCGCGACACGAGCGCCGCCGCGACCAGCACCAGCAGCAACGCGCCGGAAAGGCTCAGCGCCGCTTTCACGGCGTGCCGCCGCTCGTTCACGAGCAGCATCACCGCGCCGCAGGCGAGCGGAATCGCGACCGGCGCGACGACGAGGTGCTCGACGAGGCCGTTCATGGCCGCGGCTCCCGGCCGTCGACGTGGTCGGTGCCGGTGAGGCCGCGCGCGGCGAGCAGCACCACCAGGAAGAGCGCGGTGGTGGCGAACGAGATCACGATCGCCGTGAGCACCAGCGCCTGCGGCAGCGGATCGGCGAAGCGCGCCGGGTCCGCATGCGCGCCGGCCGCGACGAACGCCGGCGCGCCGCCGCGCACCCAGCCCATCGCGAGGATGAAGAGGTTCACCGCGTAGGAGAGGAGCGAGAGGCCGACGATCACCTGGAAGGTCCGCGGCCGCAGCACCAGCCACACGCCGGAAGCGGTGAGCGCCGCGATGCCGAGGGCGACCACGAGCTCCATCAGCGAGTCCCCGACGCCGGGCGGTGCGCACGCGACGACTGGTGCGCGAGCGCGATGAGGATGAGGCCCGCCGCGCCCACCACCAGCACGAAGACGCCCAGGTCGAAGAAGAACGCGCTCGGCACGTGCAGCTCGCCCACGAGCGGCAGGTCGAGCGTGGCGAGGTGCGAGGTGAGGAACGGCGAGCCGAAGAGCCCGGCGCCGGCGCCGGTCGCGGCGGCAAGCAGGATGCCGCTGCCGATCCAGCGCAGCGGGTGGATCGCGAGCCGCGCCTCGACCCAACGCGTGCCGCCCGCCATGTAGAGCACGATCACGCCGATCGCGAGCGCGATGCCGGCGACGAACCCGCCGCCCGGCAGGTTGTGCCCGCGCAGCAGCAGGTGGAGCGCCAGCAGCACGATCACCGGGAACATCGCGCGCATGATGGTCGCGGGCACCGCCAGGTCGTCCGCCGCGCCGGCCGCATCCTGGTGCACCTGTTGCGCGAGCGGCTCGACGCTTTCCTGCGCCGGACGAAAGCGGCGCAGCAGCGCATACACCGTCACCGCGACGATGCCGAGCACGCCGATCTCGCCCAGCGTGTCGAAGCCGCGGAAGTCCACGAGGATCACGTTCACCACGTTCAGGCCGCCGCCGTCGCTCCATGCGCGATCGATGAAGTAGCGCGAGATCGCGTGATCCGGCAGCGGGCGCGTCATGACGGCATAAGCGAGGAGGCCCAGCCCCGCGCCGCACGCGATCGCGATGGCGAGGTCGCGCACGCGTCGCGGCAGCGCCGGTCCGGAAGCCGCGAGTCCCCAGCGGAAGGGCCGGCGCTTGGGAAGCCAGCGCAGCCCCAGCAGCAGCAGCACGGTAGTGACGATTTCCACCAGGAGCTGCGTGAGCGCGACGTCGGGCGCGGCGAAGCGCACGAACGTGAGGCACACCACGAGCCCGGCGCCGCCCGAGAGCAGCAGCGCCGCCAGCCGATGGTACTTCGCCTGCCACGCGGCGCCGATCGCGCAGGCGATGCCGACCCCCCATGCGAGCAGGAACGCCGGATCGATCGGCGAGGGCGCGAGCGGGCCGAGCGAGAAGCCGCTGTGCCACGCCGGAAGCAATCCCGCCGCGAGCGCGGCGAGGAGGAGGAGTACCAACTGCGGCTGCAGCCGCCGCGTGCCGACGAATCCCTCGAGCACGCGTGCCCAGCGCCACGTGACCCACAGCAACGCGCGATCGAAGAGGCGCCGCGCGTCGAATGCCGGCAGGAGCGGCGGGCGCTCCTCGCCCCTCGGGAGGATGCCGCGCGTGAGCGCGAAGTAGAGCAGCGCGCCGCCGGCGAGCGCGGCGGCGCTCATGAGGAGCGGCGCGTTGAATCCATGCCACACCTGCAGGCCGTAGGCGGGCATCGCGGGACCGAGCAGCGCGCGCATCGCGACCGCGAGCAGCGGCCCGATGGTGATCGCCGGAAGGACGCCCACCACCAGGCACGCGAGCACCAGCAGCTCGATCGGGAAGCGCATCCAGCGCGGCGGCTCGTGGGGCTCGCGCGCGAGGCGCGTGGGCGGCGGCCCGAAGAACACGCCGTGGATGAAGCGCAGCGAGTAGGCGACGCTGAAGACGCCCCACGCGGTCGCGACGTAGGGCAGCGCGCGGTTGAGGAACGGCACCGGCCCTTCGACCTGCAGCGCCTCCGAGAAGAACATCTCCTTGGAGAT
>JAICTR010000295.1 GCA_025936275.1 Burkholderiales bacterium | reverse complement strand
GGATCACCGAGGTGTGCTTGATCGCGCCGTCGGTGAAGACCGCCATGTCGGTGGTGCCGCCGCCGATGTCCACGAGGCAGACACCGAGGTCGCGCTCGTCCTCGAGCAGCACCGCGTCCGCGGAGGCGAGCGGCTGCAGCATGAGGTCGCGCACCTCGAGCCCGCAGCGGCGCACGCATTTCATGATGTTCTGCGCGGCGGAGACGGCGCCGGTCACGATGTGCACCTTCACCTCGAGGCGCATGCCGCTCATGCCCATCGGCTGGCGCACGCCGCCCTGCCCGTCGATGATGAATTCCTGCTCGAGGATGTGCAGCACCTGCTGCTCCATCGGGATGTTCACCGCGCGCGCCGTCTCGATCACGCGATCGACGTCGTACTGCGACACCTCCTTGTCCTTGATCGCCACCATGCCGTGCGAGTTGAAGCTCTTGATGTGGCTTCCGGCGATGCCGGTGATCACGTCCTTGATCTTCGCGTCGGCCATGAGCTCGGCTTCCTCGAGCGAGCGCTGGATCGCGTTCACCGTGGAATCGATGTTCACCACGACGCCCTTCTTGAGCCCGCGCGACGGATGGCTTCCCATGCCGATCAGCTCCAGCGTGTCCTCGGGCGTGATCTCGGCGACCAGCGTCACGATCTTGGAGGTCCCGATGTCGAGGGCCACGAGGAGGTTGCGGTGGTCGCGGGGGCGCGTGGGGATCATTTGTTCTTCGGGGGATGGCGGTTGGGGGAGGCGGGCTTCGCGACCGCCTGGTTCGCGGCGGTGCGCAGCGCGAAGCCGTTGGCGTAGCGCAGGTCCGCGTGCCGGGTGTCGACGCCGCGGCGTGCGAGCCCGGGCCAGGCGGCGACGAAGCGCTCGATGCGCGGCGCGACGTCGCCGCGGCCGAGGTCGAGCGAAAGGCCGGAGTCCAGGCGCACCTGCCAGCCGCCGCGCGCCGAGAGGCGCAGCTCCGCGACCGGGCTCGCGAGCGGCGCGAGGAGCGGCGCGAGGGCTCGATACTGCTGCGCCATCACCGGCGCCGAGCCCTGCGGTCCCTGGAAGAGCGGCAGCTTGCCGTCGAAGGAAGCGTCGAACACGTCGCCCTCGCGGCTCACCAGGCCGTGGCCCGCCCACCGCGCGAGCGGCTCGTACGCCTGGAAGGTGACCTCGATCCCGTCGGGAAAACGCCGGCGCACCGCGGCATCCCGCACCCACGGGATGCGCCGCGCCGCTTCGCGCACCGAGGCGAGCGTCACGCTGCCGGCGGACGCGCCGCGCAGGCTGCGCGCGAACGCCTCGAGCTCCGCGGGCGGGATGCGTGCGATGTCGCCGCCGAACGCGACCTGCGCGATCGGCCGCGCGCCGAGCACGCGATAGCCGTACCACGCGCCGCCCGCGAGGACCGCCACGACGCCCACCGCCGCGATCGCGGGCAGGATGCGATGGCGCATGGCGGGGACCTCGCTCATTTGCGCTCCGGCGCATCGAGCGCGGCCGCCTCGAGGATGCGCACGCAAAGGTCGGCATAGTCGATGCCCGCCGCGCGCGCCGCGATCGGGACCAGGCTGTGGCCGGTCATGCCGGGGGCGGTGTTCATCTCGAGGAACGACCAGCTTCCGTCGGGGCGCAACATCACGTCGGCGCGCCCCCAGCCGCGGCAACCGAGCATGCGGAACGAGCGCAGCGCCGCGGCGCGGATCTCGTCGTCGACACGCACGTCGATCCCCGGGGGGCAGTAGTACCTGGTCTCGTCGGTGAAGTACTTGTTCTGGTAGTCGTAGTTGCCGCGCGGCGCCTCGATGCGCACCAGCGGCAACGCCACCTCGCCGAGGATCGACGCGGTGAGCTCCTTGCCGGGCACGAACTCCTCGGCGAGCACCAGGTCGTCGTAGCGCGCCGCGAGCTCGTAAGCCGCCGGCAGTTCGTCGACGCGCGCCACCTTGGTGAGCCCGATGGTCGATCCCTCGCGCGACGGCTTCACGATCACGGGGAGCCCCAGCAGCTCGGCGATCGAGTCCCAGCGCGTGCCGCGATCCACCATCGCGAAGCGCGGCGTGGGAATGCCGGCCGCGTGCCACACGAGCTTGGTGCGCCACTTGTCCATGGCGAGCGCGGAGGCCATCACGCCGCTGCCGGTGTAGGGAAGGCGCATCACCTCGAGCGCGCCCTGCACCGTGCCGTCCTCGCCGAAGCGCCCGTGCAGCGCGATGAAGGCGCGTGCGAAGCCCTCGCGCTTGAGTTCGAAGAGCTCGCGCTCGGCGGGATCGAAGGCGTGCGCGTCCACACCGCGGCTTTGCAGCGCGGCGAGCACCGCCTTGCCGGAGATGAGCGAGATCTCGCGCTCGGCCGAAGGACCGCCCATCAGTACCGCGACCTTGCCGAGGCTCATCGCGGCGCCTCCGCGTCTCCGACGATGCGCACCTCGCGCACCAGCGCGATGCCGGTCCGCTCGCGCACCGTGCGTTCCACGTGCCCGATCACCGCCTCGATGTCGGCGGCGCGGGCCGTGCCGAGGTTCACGATGAAATTGGCGTGCTTGGTCGAGACCTGCGCGCCGCCGACGGTGAATCCCTTGAGGCCGCACGATTCGATGAGCCGCGCCGCGTGGTCGCCGGGCGGATTGCGGAACACGCTTCCCGCGTTCGGCTGGCTCAACGGCTGCGATGCGACGCGGCGTGCGAGGAGCTCGCGGATGCGCGCCATCGATCGCGCGGTGTCGCCGGGCTCGAAGATGAACGCGCCGCGCACGAACCATTCCTCGCCGCTTTCGCGCAGCGCGACGTGGCGATAGCCGATCTCGTAGTCGCCCTTTCCGCGGCGGTGCAGCCTTCCACGGCGGTCCACGGTATCCACGCTCGCCACGTGGTTCCACGTCTCGCCGCCGTAGCAGCCCGCGTTCATCGCCAGCGCGCCGCCGATCGTGCCCGGCACGCCCGCCATCCACTCCGCGCCGCCGCCGCCCTGCTTCGCGACATAGCGCGCCAGGTGCGGCGCCGGCACCCCCGCCGCTGCGTACACCGGGGACAGACCACATGTCCCGCCTGAAGGAACGCTTTGGTCGCGATGGCGCGTCGTTCCCTCATGCGGGACAAGTGGTCTGTCCCCTATGCCGTCCCCTATGCCCGTCAATGCGTGGTGGGTGAGCACCACGGCGCCGTCGAAGCCGCCGTCGCGCACGAGGAGGTTGCTGCCGAGGCCCACGAAGAGCACCGGCTGCGGCTCGGCGAACGCGCGCAGGAACGCGCACAGGTCGTCGACGTCCGCGGGCTGGTAGAAGGCGCGCGCCGCGCCGCCCGCGCGCCAGCTCACGTGCCGCGCCATCGGCTCGCCGTGGCGCAGCATGCCGCGCAGCCCGTGCTCGATCGTGAATCGCTCGCTCATGTCCATCGCCATCAGCCCCGCACCGCCTGGAGCGCTTCGCCGCAGGCGGCGAGCTCGGGTGCCAGCCCGCCCACCGAGCCCGCGCCCATCGTGATCACCACGTCGCCGTCGCGAAGCCGTGCGAGCAGCGCCGCGGGCATCTCCGCCGTCGTCTCGACGAACACCGGCTCGACCTTGCCCGCCACGCGCACCGCACGCGCGAGCGAGCGTCCGTCGGCCGCCACGATCGGCGCTTCGCCGGCGGGATACACGTCTGCCAGCACCAGCTCGTCCACGGTGGAGAGCACGCGCACGAAGTCCTCGAAGAGGTCGCGCGTCCGGGTGTAGCGGTGCGGCTGGAACGCGAGCACGATGCGCCGCCCGGGAAACGCGCCACGCGCGGCGGCGAGCGTCGCCGCCATCTCCGCCGGATGGTGTCCGTAGTCGTCGACCAGCGTGAAGGCGCCGCCGCCCGCGAGCGCGATCTCGCCGTAGCGCTGGAAGCGCCGCCCGACGCCGGTGAATTCCGCCAGCGCCTTGGCGATCGCCGCGTCGGGGGCGCCCACCTCGCGCGCCACGGCGATCGCGGCGAGCGCGTTCAGCACGTTGTGCTCGCCAGGCAAATTGAGCAGCACCTCGAGCGGCTGGAAGCGGTTCACGTAGCTCACCGCGCG
>JAICTR010000186.1 GCA_025936275.1 Burkholderiales bacterium | reverse complement strand
TGCTCGCCGAGCGCCTCGAAGCGGAGCTGCGGCGGCGCCGCGCCGCCGAGGAGGAGCTCGAGCGCGAGAAGGGCCTCCTCGTGGCGCTCCTCGACAGCCTCGCGAGCGCCGTCTTCCTCGTGTCCTCCGACGGCGCGATGCTGCGCTGGAACGCGAGCCTCGCCGCGGCGATCGGCTACACCGACGCGGAGATCGCGCGCATGCGGCCCGCCGACTTCGTCTCCGCGCGCGATCGTCCGCAGGTGGAGGCGGCGCTCGCCGAGGTGCTGCGCGAGGGACGCGAGATCGCGCTCGAGGCGGAAGTGGTCGACCGTGCCGGCAACGTGCGGCCCTATGCGTTCACCGGGCGGCCGCTCACGCTGGGCGGCACGCGCTACATGATCGGCGTCGCGGCCGACATCACGCTGCGCAAGCGCACCGAGCGCCAGATGGCGCGCGCCAAGGAGCGCCTCGACCTCGCGTTGTCCGGCTCGCGCCTCGCGCTGTGGGACTGGGACCTCACCCATGACAAGGTGTACTTCAACGAGAGCTGGGCGGCGCTCCTCGGCGGCGACCCGTGCGAGCTCACGTGCTCCGGAACCGAGGTGGCGGGCTGGAACCATCCCGACGATCGGCCGGTGTTCGCCGCGGCGCTCGGCAATGCGCTGAAGGGCGTGAGCGAGGGATTCGACTGCGAGTACCGCGTCGTGAATGCCGAGGGCAGCTGGACGTGGATCCACTCGCGCGGCAAGGTGACGCAGCGCGACGAGGCCGGCCGCGCGCTGCGCATGACCGGCACCTCCACCGACATCACGCACCGCAAGCGCGCCGAGGAGCGCGCCGAGTACCTCGCGACGCGCGACCCGCTCACCGAGCTTCCCAATCGCGCGGTGCTGCACGACCGCCTCGAGCAGGCGGTGTTCAACGCGGCGCGCAACCGCTCCGGCTTCGCGTTCATGTTCATCGACCTCGACCGCTTCAAGACCATCAACGATTCGCTGGGCCACCAGGCGGGCGACCAGCTGCTGAAGGGCGTGGCTCACCGGCTCACCGCGTGCGTGCGTGCCAACGACACCGTGGCGCGCCTGGGCGGCGACGAGTTCGCGGTGATCCTCGAGGACCTGCGCGAGCGCGGCGACGAGGGGGCGCAGCAGGTGGCCGAGAAGATGATCGACGCGATGGCCTCGCCGATGATCGTCGACGGCCAGCCGCTCAACACGTCGTGCTCGATCGGCATCAGCGTCTACCCGGCCGACGGGCGCGACGGCGCGACGCTCATGAAGAACGCCGACGTCGCGATGTACTACGCGAAGGAGAAGGGCCGCAACAACTGGCAGTTCTTCTCGACCGGCATGAACGCGCGCGCGCAGGAGCGGCTCTCGATGGAGAACTTCCTGCGCCTCGCGCTCAAGCGCGGCGAGCTGGTGATGCACTACCAGCCGCGCATGCGCATCGCCGGCGGCGAGCTCACGGCGGTCGAGGCGCTGATCCGCTGGCAGCATCCGCGGCGCGGGCTGCTCGATCCGTCGGAGTTCATCGAGATCGCCGAGGATTCCGGGCTCATCGTGCCGATCGGGGAATGGGCGCTCGGCGCGGCCTGCGCGCAGCTCGCCGCGTGGCAGCGCAGCGTGAAGCCGGACCTGCGCGTCGCGGTGAACATCTCGGTCGGGCAGGTTCGCGACGGCGCGCGGCTCTTCGCCGCCGTCCAAAGCGCGCTCGCGCGCGCGCGCCTCGCGCCGGAAAGCCTCGAGCTCGAGCTCACCGAGAGCCACCTGATGCAGGACATTCCCGAGAACGCCTCGCTCCTCACGCGCCTGGGCGAGCTCGGCGTCGGCATCTCGATCGACGACTTCGGCACCGGCTATTCGTCGCTCTCGTACCTCAAGAAGCTGCCGGTCGACTCGATCAAGATCGACAGCTCCTTCGTGCGCGACATGGAGGAGGACCCGAACGACCAGGCGATCATCCAGGCGATCCTCGCGATGGCGCACTCGTTGCGGCTTTCGGTGGTCGCCGAGGGCGTGGAGACGCGCGCCCAGCTCGAGACCCTCGCCGCGCTCGGCTGCGACGAGTTCCAGGGATTCCTCGAAAGTCCGGCGCTCGCACCGGCGCAGCTCGAGAAGCGCTACGCCGCGCGCTGAGCGCGCCGCGCTCAATCCGCGGGCGGATCGATCTCCAGGTCCTGGACCTTGCGCGTGAGCGTGTTGCGGCCGATGCCGAGGAGCCCGGCCGCCTCGATGCGCCGGCCCGCGGTGTGCTGCAGCGCCTGCGAGATGAGCGCCTTCTCGAAATCGCGCGTGAGCGACTCCGCGATGCCCGACTCGCCCCGTGCCAGTCGCGCGGCCACCTCGCGCTCGAGCGCACGGCGC
This sequence comes from Burkholderiales bacterium, assembly GCA_025936275.1. Classification (GTDB taxonomy): domain Bacteria; phylum Pseudomonadota; class Gammaproteobacteria; order Burkholderiales; family Usitatibacteraceae; genus Usitatibacter. Next base: position 3,716 of record JAICTR010000186.1, on the reverse strand, counting down.
CAATCCTGCGCCCCGTCGCCGGCGGGAGCGGCGGCATCGGCACGCACTTCAGGCGGCAGGTCGTTCACGTCCACCACCTGACCGGGGGCCATCACGCTCAGCCAGTGGCAAACGTTCTCGAGCTGGCGCACGTTGCCGGGCCAGTCCCTCGCCGCGAGGAAGCGCATCGCCGCCTCGGTGAGGCGCTTGCCCTCGACGTTCAGGTCGCGTGCGCTCCTGGCGAGGAAGTGGCGCGCGAGCACCGGGATGTCCTCGCGGCGCTCGCGCAGCGCGGGCAGGCGCAGGCGGATCACGTTGAGGCGGTGATAGAGGTCGTCGCGGAAGAGGCGCTCGCGCACGCGCGCCTCGAGGTCCTGGTGCGTCGCCGCGATCACGCGCACGTTCGCGGCGAGCGGCGTGTGCCCGCCCACCCGATAGAAGTGCCCATCGGAGAGCACGCGCAGGAGCCGCGTCTGCAGCTCCGCCGGCATGTCGCCGATCTCGTCGAGGAAGAGCGTGCCGCCCTCGGCCTGCTCGAAGCGGCCGCGACGCATCGCCTGCGCGCCGGTGAAGGCGCCGCGCTCGTGGCCGAAGAGCTCGCTTTCGAGGAGGTCGCGCGGGATCGCCGCGGTGTTGATCGCGATGAACGCCTTGCCGGCGCGCGGACTGTGGCGATGCAGCGCGCGCGCCACGAGCTCCTTGCCGGTGCCCGATTCGCCGGTGATGAGCACCGTCGCCTGCGATTGCGCGAGCCGGCCGATGGCGCGGAACACCTCCTGCATGGAGGGCGCCTGGCCGAGGATCTCCGGAGCCGCTTCCTCCTCGCCGGGCGACGCGGCCGGGCGCTGCGACTCGTCGATCGCGCGCCGCACCAGCGCCACGGCGTGATCCACGTCGAAGGGCTTCGGCAGGTACTCGAAGGCGCCGCCCTGGAACGCGGAGACCGCGCTTTCGAGGTCGGAGTACGCGGTCATGATGATCACGGGGGTCGCGGGCAGGCGCTCGCGCAGCTCCTGCATCAGCGCGAGGCCGGACGTGCCGGGCATGCGGATGTCGCTTACGACGACCGAGGGCGTCTCGTGCGCGAGGCGCGCGAGCGCGTGCGCCGCGTTCTCGAAGCTGCGATGCGCGATGCCCTCGTGCGCGAGCGCCTTCTCGAGCACCCAGCGGATCGAGCGGTCGTCGTCGATGATCCAGACGGCGCTCGTCATGGGGATTCCACCAACGGCAGCACGATCGTGAAGCGAGTGCGCCCCGGTGCGCTCTCGAACTCGATGAGCCCGCGATGCCGGCTCACGAACGCCTGCGCGAGCGAGAGGCCGAGGCCGGTGCCGCCCTCGCGGCCGCTCACCAGCGGATAGAAGATGCGCTCGGCGAGCTCCGGCGGCACGCCGGGCCCGTCGTCCTCGATGTTCACCGCGACGGCGTGGCGGTAGCGGTTGCGCGCGATCGTCACCTGGCGCGCGATGCGCGTCGCGATGCGCACCTCGCCCCGCCCGCCGGTCGCCTGCGCGGCGTTGCGCGCCACGTTGAGCACCGCCTGGATGAGCTGTTCCTTGTCGCCCATGAGGTCGGGAAGGCTGGTGTCGTAGTCGCGCCGGATGGCGAGCCCCGCCGGGAACTCCGCCAGGAGCAGCGTGCGCACGCGCTCGGTCACCTCGTGGATGTTGAGCGGCTCGGTCCTCGGCAGCCGATGCGGCGTGAGCAGCCGGTTCATCAGCGACTGCAGGCGGTCGGCTTCCTTCACGATCACCTGCGTGAACTCGCGCAGCTCCGGATCCGCGAGCTCGCGCTCGAGGAGCTGCGCCGCGCCGCGGATGCCGCCCAGCGGGTTCTTGATCTCGTGCGCGAGGTTGCGGATCAGCTCGCGGTTCGCCTCCTGCTGCTCGAGGATCTTCGCCTCGCGCGCGATCTTCAACTGCTGCTCGAGCTCGCGCAGCTCGATCAGCAATCGCGACGATCCGACCTCGACCGGCGTGATCACGCAGTGCAGGTGCAGCGGCTGGCCCGCCACCTCGAGGATCAGCTCGTTCTCGTTGAATCCGGCGTCGTCCTCGAGCGCCTGGCGCAGGCGCTCGAGCAGGGCGTCGTTGCCGGGCAGCGCGCGGTCGAGCCGAGCGCCGATCAGGTGCCGCGCGCCATGGGCGAGCAACGTCTCGGCGGCGGGATTGGCGTGCGTCACCTGCAGCTCTTCGTCGAGCAGCAGCACGGCGGTGGAGAGAATCTCGAGGCCCGGGAGCTCACGGCTCACCGCCGCTCCCGAGGCGAGCGCGGGAAGGAAGCGCCCGCCGCGCGGGCGGGCGCAGGGGCCGAAGGGAAGGGCCGGAAGCGGAGACTGCGCGAGGCTAGGGCTTGAGCGCGCCGAGCTCCTTCTGGAGCGCCTCGACGTTCTTCTCGTGCTCGGCGACGGTGGACTGCAGGCCGCGGATGCGCCCGGAAGCCTTGTCGATGTTGTCGCGGAACTGCTGCTGCTGCGCGGGCGTGGGATCGACCGCATTCTGCGCCGTGCGCACCGCCTCGAGGAGCGCCGGATTGCGCTGCTCCTTGGCGAGCGCATCGCGCGAGTCCTCGAGCGACTGCGTTTCCTTCGCAAGCTCGTCCTCGAGGATGCGGCGGCGCGCGTCGTCGCGGCGCTTCTGCGTCTGCACGTCGATCGAGGCGAGCGAGGCGCGCACCGGCGTGAGCGTCGCGACCGCGGGCTTGGGCTCCGGCTTCGCCGTCGCTTCGGGGACGAGCGAAGCCTTGGCGGCCAGCACCGCGGGCGGCGTCGGCAGCGTCGTGATCGGCTCGAGCTCCATCACCATCGCGCCCTTCATGGGCTTGTTCGAATACGTGACGCGCCCGCTGTCGTCGACCAGCTTGTAGATCGTCGTCTCCGCGGAGGCGCCGGCGCAAAACGTCGCCAGGCATGCCGCGATCCACACGGTCTTCATGCTGCGCTCCCTTTCTCCGAACGGGAGGCACAGGATAGGCAGCGGTCATTGAAAAAGCAATGAGATCAATAACATGCAGCGCAAACCTCACAATACCTTGTGGTTTGCGGGCGGCGCGGCCACAAGGGCCGGCGCCGCCAGCCGCGATCACGAGGCGAAATACATGTCGAACTCGACCGGGTGGGTGGTCATGCGGAAGCGCTGCACCTCGTCGTACTTCAGCGCGATGTACGCGTCGAGCATCTCGCTCGTGAAGACGCCCCCGCGCGTGAGGAAGTCGCGATCGCGGTCGAGATGCTCGAGCGCCTCGTCGAGCGACGCGCACGGATGCGGCACCTTCTCCGCTTCCTCGGGCAGCAGGTCGTAGAGGTTCTTGTCGAGCGGATCGCCGGGATGGATCTTGTTCTGCACGCCGTCGAGCCCGGCCATGAGGAGCGCCGCGAAGCACAGGTACGGGTTCGCGGTGGGATCGGGGAAGCGCACCTCGACGCGCCTTCCCTTGGGGCTGCTGACGTACGGAATGCGGCAGGCCGCGGAGCGATTGCGCGCCGAATAGGCGAGGTTGATCGGCGCCTCGAATCCCGGCACGAGCCGCTTGTACGAATTGGTGCCCGGGTTCGTGATCGCGTTCAGCGCCTTCGCGTGCTTGATGATGCCGCCGATGTAATGCAGCGCGAAGTCCGAGAGTCCCGCATAGCCGTCGCCGGCGAACAGGTTCTTGCCTTCCTTCCACACGGACTGGTGCACGTGCATCCCCGATCCGTTGTCGCCGACGATCGGCTTCGGCATGAACGTCGCCGTCTT
>JAICTR010000324.1 GCA_025936275.1 Burkholderiales bacterium | reverse complement strand
CGCCGTCGATGAAGCGCGGCGTCATGCGCACGATCATCCAGCGGCTGCGCCCGTCGGCGAAGCGCACCAGCCGCTCCACCGCGAGCGTCTCGCCGCGGCGCACGCGCTCGATCACCGGCTCCATGAGCACCCAGCGATCGTCGCCCAGCACCTCGCGCACGGTGCGCCCGATGACCTGCTCGGGGCGGCTGCCGATGTAGTCGAGGAACGCGTCGTTCACGTAGCGATAGCACGCCTCCTCGTCCACGAAGCACATCGGCGTGGGCACCGAGTCGATCACGCTGCGCAGCTGCCGTTCCTTGTCCTCGATGGCGGCCTGCGCGCTCTTGATGTCGTGGATGTCGGTCGAGACCGTGTAATAGCCGCGCACGACGCCTTGCGCGTCGCGCCGTGGGGAGAGGCGCACGCGCACCCAGCGATGCTCGCCGTCGGGCAGCCGCATGAGGCGCTCGAAGCTGCTCTCGAAGCCGAGCGTCACGCGCGCGATGTGCGGGCGCAGCAGCTCGAGCACCGCGGCCGGATAGACGTCCTCCGGGAAGCGGCCGATCGTCTGCTCGCGAGTGAAGCCGCGCGTGGCGAGGAAGAGGTTGTTCACGAAGGTGCAGCCGCGCTCGAGGTCCACGTAGCAGATGGCCTCGGGGATGTTCTCGGCGAAGAAGCGCAGCTCCTCCTCGCTCGCGGCGAGCTTCGCCTGCGCCGCCTTCACCTCGTGGATGTCGTGCGCCACCACGTACATCCCAGCGACCTGCCCATCCTCGTCGAATTGCGGGACCGCCTTCACCTGGAACCAGCGCTCGGTGCCGCCGGGCAGCGCGGTGAGGCGCTCGTAGGTCGTGGCCTCGCCGCGCTCGAGCACCTTCTGCGTGCGCTGCGCGATCCACGCCGCGACCTCCGGCCCCATCGCCTCGGCGGTGGTGCGGCCGAGGATCTGGCCGAGCGTGAGGCCGCGCAGCGCGGCGAACTGGCGGTTGGCGAAGAGGATGCGGCGGCCGCGATCGAGGTAGGCCACCGCATCGGGGATGTTGTCCGCGAAATGGCGCAGCTGCGCTTCCTGGCGCTGCAGCGCCTCGCGCATGCGGTGGTCCTCGTCCACGTCGAGGACGATCGAGTACGCGCCGCGCACCGCGCCATCGGGCGCGACGTCCGGCACGATGAAGACGCGCAGCCACCGCTCCTCGCCATCGGCGCGCGTGGCGAGCCGCTCGTAGACGCGCTTCTCGCCGCGCATCGCCGCCGCGAGCTCCGGGCCGATCACCGCCATGGTCTGCGCGTCGAAGACCTCGGAGACCTGGCGTCCCATCGCTTCGCCGACCGACGCCACGCGCCAGTCGATGCCGACCTGGTTCGCGAAGCGCAGCCGCAGCTCCCGATCCACGTAGCACATCGGCACGCCGACGTTCTCGAGCACGAGCTGCAGGCGCGCTTCCGCATCCTTGAGCTGCTGCACGTCGACCAGCACGAGCAGCGCGCCCCACACCTCGCCCGCCTCGTCGCGCAGCGGGAAGTAGTGGGCGCGGAACCAGCGGCCCTTGTGGATGCCGGCGACGCTCGGGCGGTTGAAGGCGGCGGCCTCGCCCGAGAGCGCGCGGCGCAGGCATTCGCGGCGACCGTCGTCGGTGTACGGGCCGAACGCCTCTTCCTGCGTGCGCCCGAGGAGGTGCGAGAGCGAGCTGCCGGTCTGGTCGACGCAGGCCGGGTTCGCGTGCACGTAGCGCAGCGACCGGTCGAACACGCACGCGGGGAGGCCGAGGAGGTCCAGCCCGGGCGCGAGCGTGGCGAGGCGCGCCGCCACCGCGCCCTCGGGACGGGGGCGGTCGTTCATGGCCTGACGGAGCCGATCGGGACGCGGGTCATGGTGGCGACTGCATTTTCCTGTGGTGGAACTGTAAACTGCTATGCCGTCCGTCCGCCAATTCCTGCCGCCCGGAAGCGGAAAGCACGCCCTCCGCCCGGGCCAACCGAATTCCATGAACCTGCATCGACTCCTCGAAGCCCGTGCTGCCCAAGGGCGGCCGGTTCGCGTCGCATTGATCGGCGCCGGCAAGTTCGGCTCCATGTACCTCTCGCAGGCGCGCCGAACGCCCGGCTTGCAGATCTTCGCCGTGGCGGACCTCGCGCCGGATCGTGCACGCGCCTCGCTCGCCCGCACCGGCTGGGAGGCCGAGCGCTACGCCGCGAAATCGCTCGACGATGCGGTGAAGAACGGAACCACGTGCGTCACGGATGACGCGATGCGCGCGATCGCGCATCCCGCGGCCGAGGTGGTGATCGACGCGACCGGCCATCCGGCGGCCGGCATCGCGCACGCGCTCGCCTGCTGCCGCGAGAAGAAGCACATCGTGATGGTGAACGTGGAGGCCGACGCGCTCGCCGGCCCGCTCCTCGCGCGCCGCGCCGCCGAGGCGGGCATCGTGTATTCGCTCGCGTACGGTGACCAGCCGGCCCTCATCTGCGAGCTGGTGGACTGGGCGCGGACGATCGGATTCCGCGTGGTCGCCGCGGGCAAGGGCACCAAGTATTTGCCGTCGTACCACGCTTCCACGCCGAAGACCGTCTGGGGCCACTACGGCTTCACGGAAGAGATGGTGGCGAAGGGCGACTTCAACGCGCAGATGTTCAACTCGTTCCTCGACGGCACCAAGAGCGGCATCGAGATGGCGGCGGTGGCGAATGCCACCGGGCTCACGCCCTCGCCCACCGGCCTCGCGTTCCCGCCGTGCGGCGTGGACGACCTGCCGCGCGTGCTGCGTCCGGCGGTGGCGGGTGGATCGCTGCATCACGCGGGACAGGTGGAAGTGGTGTCGAGCGTGGAGCGCGACGGGCGCCCCGTGTTCCGCGATTTGCGTTGGGGCGTTTACGTGACGTTCGCGGCGGAAAGCGAGTACGTGCGCCGCTGCTTCCAGGAATACGGCATCGTCGCCGATCCGAGCGGCGAGTACGCGGCGATGTACAAGCCGAGCCACCTGATCGGGCTCGAGCTCGGCGTGAGCGTCGCGAGCGCGGCGCTGCGCCGCGAGGCGACGGGTGCCGCCACCGGCTGGCGCGGCGACTGCGTCGCGACCGCGAAGCGCGCGTTGAAGGCGGGCGAGATGCTCGACGGCGAGGGCGGCTACACGGTGTGGGGAAAGCTCATGCCCGCCGCCGATTCCTCCGCCGCTCGCGCGCTCCCCATCGGCCTCGCGCACCACGTGAAGTTGAAGCGCGACATTGCCGAGGGCCGCACGGTGAGCTGGGACGACGTCGAGTACGACGCGGGCTCCGAAGCGGTGAAGGTGCGGCGGGAGATGGAGGGGATGTTCGGGCGGGAGGGAGTGATGCGCGCCAAAATCATTGAAACGCAGATGAACGCAGATTGACCGCGGATGGCCGCAGATAACCTGCCAGCGAATCGATCCACTCCCGAATTGAAAGTCGCCGCCCTCATGGCTTTGGCTTGCTGCGTTCATCCGCGGCCTTTCTGCGTTCATCTGCGTTCGCCGCTTTAGTTCTCCAATGAAGCTCGCCACGAGGCTCGCGCAGAAGGGAAGGAAGCCGAGGTCGAAGCCCGGCACGGTGAACCTGCCGGTGCAGCGGGCATCGACGGTGACGTTCGATTCGCTCGCGGAGCTGGAGGCGGCGCAGCGCGCGTTCGAGGCGGACGAGCCCACGCCGACGTACGGCATCGTCAACATGCCGCTGCGCGCGGCGTTCGAGGAGCTGATGGTCG
>JAICTR010000480.1 GCA_025936275.1 Burkholderiales bacterium | reverse complement strand
CGCCGAGATCGCGCGCCAGCTCTACGAGGCGCGCGCCGATGCGCGCGTGCGCATCGCCCACGACGGCGCGACGCTCGTGCGCCATCGCGGCGTGGCGCACGTGCTGCGCGCGGAGGCGCAACGCGGCGATGCCGCCGCATGGCGCGTGGGCTGGAGCGGCGAGGCCGACCTCGACCTCGGGCCTGGGCATGGGCGCGTGCGCTTCACCGCCGCATCGGGTGCCGGCATCGCGGCCGCGCGTTGCGCGGCGGGCGATTGGCATTTCGCGGCGCGGCGCGGCGGCGAGCGCATGCGGCTCGCCGCCGGAGGGCCCACGCGCACGCTGAAGAACCTGCTGCATGAGGCCGCGATTCCCGAGTGGCAGCGCTCGCGCCTGCCGCTCCTTTTTCACGCCGGCCGCGTGGCGTGGGTGCCGGGCGTCGGCATCGCCGCCGAAATCGCTTGCGCCCCGGGCGAGGCGGGCCTCGTTCCCGCGTGGTCGCCCGCGTTTTCCGCTCTCGTGGGCTAGCCGCCGGGGTGTCGCCTGTGCTAGAATGAAAAGCTAAATTTTTCATCCATTTAGCGGAGAAATTCATGGCGGTGGAGCGCACCCTCTCGATCATCAAACCGGATGCCGTCGCGAAGAACGTCATCGGGGAGATCTATGCCCGGTTCGAGAAGGCGGGCCTCAGGATCGTCGCCGCGCGCATGGTGCACCTGTCGCGCAACGAGGCCGAAGGCTTTTATGCGGTGCACAAGGCGCGGCCGTTCTTCAAGGACCTCGTCGAGTTCATGATCTCGGGCCCGGTGATGATCCAGGTGCTCGAGGGCGAGAGCGCGATCCAGAAGAACCGCGACCTGATGGGCGCCACCGATCCGAAGAAGGCCGACAAGGGCACCATCCGCGCCGACTTCGCGCAGTCGATCGACGCGAACGCGGTGCACGGCTCCGACGCGCCCCAGACCGCGGCGACCGAGATCGCCTACTTCTTCCCGCAAAGCCGCGTCTACTCGCGCTAGCGGGCGGGCGCGCGAGCGCCGCGAGACGAAATGACGGAACGCGTTAACCTCCTCGACTTCACGCTGCCGCGCCTCACGGAGTGGTTCGCCGCGCTCGGCGAGAAGCCGTTCCGCGCGAAGCAGGTGTTCCGCTGGATCCACCAGCGCGGCGTCGACGACTTCGAGGCGATGACCGACCTCGCGCGCTCGCTGCGCGAGAAGCTGCAGGCGCTCGCCGAGATGCGCGCGCCCGCCATCCTCTCGGAGCATCGCTCCGCCGACGGCACCGTGAAGTGGCTCTTCGACGTCGGAGTCGGCAACGGCATCGAGACCGTGTTCATTCCGGAGGAAGACCGCGGCACGCTCTGCGTCTCCTCGCAGGTCGGCTGCGCCCTCGCGTGCGGCTTCTGCTCCACGGGGCGGCAGGGCTTCAACCGCGACCTCGCGGTGGCCGAGATCATCGGGCAGGTGTGGACGGCGAACCGACGGTTGCAGGATATGGAGATGCGGTCAACCGGGGACAGTCCCGGTTTGTCGCGCCTGGTGTCTCGCGACAATTCCGGGACAGTCCCCCAAACTGTTCGTCCCGTGACGAACATCGTGATGATGGGCATGGGCGAGCCGCTCAACAACTTCGCGCCGGTGGTCGACGCCATGTCGATCATGCTCGACGACCACGCCTACGGCCTCTCGCGCCGCCGCGTGACGCTCTCCACCTCGGGCGTGGTGCCGCACATCCGCAAGCTCAAGGACGCATTGCCGGTCGCTCTCGCGGTGAGCCTGCATGCGCCCAACGACGCGATCCGCAGCCGCATCATGCCGATCAACGACGCGTATCCGATCGCGCAGCTCCTCGAGGCGTGCCGCGATTACCTGCAGGTCGCGCCGCGCGACTTCATCACCTTCGAGTACGTGATGCTCAAGGGCGTGAACGACGCGCCGGACCACGCGCGCGAGCTCGCGCGGCTGCTCGCGCGCGTGCCCTCGAAGGTGAACCTGATCCCGTTCAACCCCTTTCCCGACTCCGGCTTCGAGCGCAGCGACACCGAGCGCGTGCGCCGCTTCCAGAAGATCCTCATGGACGCGGGCTTCATCGCCACGGT
>JAICTR010000214.1 GCA_025936275.1 Burkholderiales bacterium | reverse complement strand
GGGAGGTACATCGCGACCACGATGCTGCCGATGAGTCCGCCGAGCACCACCATGATCATCGGCTCCATCAGGGAGGACAGCGAATCCACCGCCTCGTCGACCTCCTGCTCGAAGAAGTCGGCGACCTTGCCGAGCATCGCGTCGAGCGAGCCGGACTCCTCGCCGATCGCGGTCATCTGCAGCACCATGCTGGGGAACACCCCGGTATTGGTCATCGCCGTCGTGAGTCCGGTACCGGTCGACACCTCGGCCTGGATCCTCTTGGTCGCCTCGTAGTACACGTAGTTGCCGGCCGCCCCCGACACCGAGTCGAGCGATTCCACCAGCGGCACGCCGGCCGCGAACATGGTGGAGAGCGTGCGGCACCAGCGCGCGATGGCCGCTTTGCGGATCACGTCGCCGAACACGGGAAGGCGCAGGAAGAGCCGGTCCATCACGCGCTGCATCGCCTTCGAGCGCTTCCACGCGAAGAAGAAGCTCCAGATGCCGCCGCCGATCGCGCCGAAGAGCCACCACCAGTTGGCAACGAAGAAGTCCGAGATCGCCATCACGACCAGCGTCGGCCCGGGCAGGTCGGCGCCGAAGTTCTTGAAGAGGTCCTTGAACACCGGGATCACGAAGATCATGATCACCGCCGTCACGACGATCGCCACCACGATCACCGCGATCGGGTAGAAGAGCGCGCTCTTGATCTTGCCCTTGATGGCGAGGATCTTCTCCTTGTAGCCCGCGAGCCGCTCGAGGAGAGTGTCGAGGATGCCCGCCTGCTCGCCCGCGCCGACCAGGTTGCAGAAGAGCTGGTCGAAGTAGAGCGGGTACTTGCGAAATGCCTGCGAGAGCGAGGAGCCGGTCTCGACGTCGGTCTTGATGTCGAGGAGGAGCTTGCCCACCGAGGGGTTGCCGTGGCCGCGGCCCACGATGTCGAAGGCCTGCAGGAGCGGCACGCCCGCCTTCATCATGACGGCGAGCTGGCGCGTGAAGATCGTGATGTCCTTGTCGGTGATCCTCTTGCCGCCGCGCTGGCTCACCTTCTTCACGTGCGTGACCTGGATGCCCTGGCGGCGCAGCTGCCCGCGCACGATGTTCTCGCCGCCGGCGCGGACCTCGCCCCGCACCACCTTGCCCGCCTTGTCCTTGCCGGTCCAGGCGAAGTTGTAGAGCTTGACGTCCTTGCCGGTGTCCCGCTTGGTCGCGACGGCTGCCATGGTTCGTGTCTCCCTACTCGTTGGTCACCGCCTCGATTTCCTCGAGGGAGGTGAGGCCCTTCTTTACCTTGAGGAGGCCCGATTGGCGCAGGTCCCTGATGCCCTCGCGCTGGGCCTGGTCGGCGAGGTCGATGGATGTGCCGTTCTTCATGATGATCCGCTCCATCTCCTCGGAGATGGGCATCACCTGGTAGATCCCGACGCGGCCCTTGTAGCCGGTATTCTTGCATAGCTCGCATCCGCCGGGGGCGAACGGCTGCCAGGTGCCGTCGAGATCGTCCTCCTTGAAACCGGCGCGCAGCAATGCCTCTTCCGGAATATCCACCGGCTTCTTGCACGAGCAGAGCTTGCGCGCCAGGCGCTGGGCGGTGATGAGGATCACGCTCGAGGCGATGTTGAACGGGGCGATGCCCATGTTCATGAGCCGCGTGAGCGTCGTCGGCGCGTCGTTGGTGTGCAGCGTCGAGAGCACCATGTGCCCGGTCTGCGCCGCCTTGATGGAGATCTCGCCGGTCTCGATGTCGCGGATCTCGCCCACCATGATGATGTCGGGGTCCTGCCGCAGGAAGGCCTTGAGCGCCGCCGCGAACGTGAGCCCCTGCTTGTCGTTCACGTTCACCTGGTTCACGCCCGGGAGGTTTATCTCCGCCGGGTCCTCCGCGGTCGAGATGTTGATTCCGGGCTTGTTGAGGATGTTGAGGCAGGTGTAGAGCGACACCGTCTTCCCCGAGCCGGTGGGGCCGGTCACGAGCACCATGCCGTAGGGGCGCTGGATGGCGTTCATCAGCGCTTCCTTCTGGTCCGGCTCGTAGCCCAGCGCGTCGATGCCGAGCGTCGCGCTCGAGGGATCGAGGATGCGCATCACGATCTTCTCGCCGAAGAGCGTGGGCAGCGTCGAGACGCGGAAGTCGATGGCGCGCGTCTTGGAGAGGACCATCTTCATGCGCCCGTCCTGGGGCACGCGCTTCTCGGAGATGTCGAGCTTGGAGACCACCTTGATGCGCGAGGCGATCTTCTCCTTGATCGCGAGCGGCGGCTGCGCCACGTCGTAGAGGATGCCGTCGGTGCGGTAGCGGATGCGGTAGAACTTCTCGTACGGCTCGAAGTGGATGTCGGAGGCGCCGCCGTTGATCGCGTCGAGCAGGATCTTCTGCACGTACTTCACGACCGGCGCGTCGTCGATCTCCTCGGTGACGACCTCGGGCTGCGCCTCGCCGTCGGTGACCTCGATCCCGGAGAGGTCGACGTCCTCGGTCGCCATCTCGATCGACTTCGCGGAGGAATCGGTGAGCTTGCGCACCACGAGCGCGAGCTTGTCGTCCTCCACCACCACCGGCTCCATGGTCATGCCGGTCGCGAACTTCACCTCCTGCAGCACCTGCTCGTTGGAGGGATCCGACATCGCCACGAACACGCGGTTGCCGCGCTTGCCGAGCGCGACCACGCGATGGCTGGTGACGATCTTCGCGTCGATGAGGTTCGCGGGGAGCTGCTCGAGGTCCACCGCGTTGAGGTCGAGCAGCGGATAGCCGAAGGTCTGCGCGGCGAAAAGCGAGATTTCCTTCGCGGAAAGCTTCTTCGAGGCGACCAGCTGCTGCACGAACGAAAGCCCCGCGCGGTTCGCCTCGGATTGGATGGCGGTGGCGTCGGGTTGCCCGAGGCGCCCGTGCTGGACCAGCGCGCGCCCGAGGGCGCTGAAGTGGGTCGGCTGCGCAGCCATAGGTAATTCGTTTTAAATCAGGACGATAATGCGCCTTGTTCGTTCTTTTTGTAAAGTTGTGCCCGATCATACCCGGAACTCGCGCCCGAGCGCCATGGCAAAGTCCACAGCGGGCCCGCTGCTATAATTTTTGGCTACCCATGCCCCTCCACGTCCTCGGCATCAACCACCGCAGCGCCCCGTTGGAAGTGCGCGAGAAGGTCGCCTTCCCGCAGGAGGCGCAAGAGGCGGCGCTCACGCAGCTCGCCGGCCGGCCCGGGGTGAGCGAGGTGGTGCTGGTGTCGACCTGCAACCGCACCGAGGTCTACTGCCAGGTCGACGACGAGGCGGCGGTGCGCGCCTGGCTCGAGGATGCCGGGGCGAAGTCGGGCGTCGCGATCGGGCCGCACCTGTATGCCCACCGCGATGGCGAAGCGGTGCGCCACGCCTTTCGCGTCGCCGCGGGGCTCGACTCGATGGTCCTCGGCGAGCCGCAGATCCTCGGACAGGTGAAGCAGTCGGTGCGGGCGGCCGGGAATGCCGGGACCCTCGGCACACAGCTCTCGCGGCTCTTCCAGGCCACGTTCTCGGTCGCGAAGCAGGTGCGCACGGAAACGGCGCTCGGCGCGCAGTCGATCTCCATGGCCGCGGCGGCGCTCAAGCTCGCGCAGAACCTCTTCGGCGACCTCTCGCGCACGCGCCTGCTCCTCATCGGCGTAGGCGAGATGGTGGAGCTCGCGGCGAGCTATTTCGTCGCGCAGCGCCCGCAGTCGATCGTGGTCGCGAACCGCACCGTCGCGCGCGGCGAGGAATTCGCGGCGCGCTTCGGCGCGCGCGCGATCGCGCTTGCCGAGCTCCCCGCGCGGCTCGCGGAATTCGACATCGTCGTCACCGCCACCGCCTCGTCGCTGCCGATCGTCGGCAAGGGCCTGCTGGAGAGCGCCCTCAAGGCGCGCAAGCGCCGGCCGATGTTCGTGGTGGACCTCGCGGTGCCGCGCGATGTCGAGGCCGAGGCGAGCGAGCTGCCCGACGTGTTCCTCTACACCATCGACGACCTGGGCAAGATCGCCGCGCAGGGCTCGGAGTCGCGGCGCGCCGCGGCGGCCGAGGCGGAAGCGATCGTCGAGCGGCAGGTGGCCGCCTTCGCCGCGCGGCAGGAAGCGCGCGCCGCGGTGCCGGCGATCGTGGAGTTGCGCCGCCGCGCCGACGAGTACCGCGAGATCGAGCTCGCCAAGGCGAAGGCGCGCCTCGCGAAGGGCGAGGATCCGCACGCGGTGCTGGACGCGCTCGCCCGCGGGCTCGCCAACAAGTTCCTGCACCCTCCCCCGCAGGCGCTCTCCCATGCGCGCGAGAGCGAGCGCGAGGCGCTCGCCGAGGCGGTGCGCATCCTCTTTCCCGAGACGCCGGAGGCGCCGCCGGCGAAAGAGGAATGAAGGCGTCCATTGCCGGCCGGCTCGCGAGCCTCGAATCGCGGCTGCGCGAAATCGATGCGCGCCTTTCGGATCCGCGCGTGGTCGAGGACATCGAGGACTTCCGCAAGCTCTCGCAGGAGCGCGCCGAGATTTTTCCGGTGGTCGAGGCGTTCATCGCCTGGCGCAAGGCCGAGGGCGATCTCGCCGCGGCCGAGGAGATGTCGAAGGACCCGGCGATGCGCGAGTTCGCCGACGAGGAGATGGGCGCCGCGCGGCAGAGCCTCGCGTCGCTCGAGGCCGAGCTCCAGCGCATGCTCCTGCCGCGCGACCCCAACGACGAGAAGAACCTGTTCCTGGAGATCCGCGCCGGCACCGGCGGCGACGAGAGCGCGCTCTTCGCGGGCGACCTCTTCCGCATGTACGCGCGCTTCGCAGAGCGCAACCGCTGGCAGGTCGAGGTGGTCTCGGAAAGCGCGGGCGAAGCCGGCGGCTACAAGGAAGTGATCGCGCGCATCCTCGGCCGCGGCGCGTATTCCAGGCTCAAGTTCGAATCGGGCGGGCATCGCGTGCAGCGCGTGCCGGCGACCGAGACGCAGGGCCGCATCCACACCTCCGCGGCGACCGTGGCGGTGATGCCCGAGGCGGACGATGTCTCCGACGTGCAGATCAACCCGTCGGAGGTGCGCGTCGACACCTTCCGCGCGAGCGGCGCGGGCGGCCAGCACATCAACAAGACCGATTCCGCCATCCGCATCACGCATATCCCGACCGGCATCGTCGTCTCCTGCCAGGCCGACCGCTCGCAGCATCGCAACCGCGCGATGGCAATGGATATGCTGAAGGCGCGCATGTACGAGGCCGAGCTCCGCAAGCGCGAGGAAGCCAGCGCCGCGATCGAAGCGCAGAAGACCGATATCGGCTGGGGCCATCAGCTCCGCTCTTATGTGCTGCAGCCCTATCAGATGGTGAAGGATCTCCGCACCGAGGTCGAAACCAGCGATACCCAGGGCGTCCTCGACGGCGACATCGACCGCTTCCTCTCGGCGGCATTGGCCGCGAAGATC
>JAICTR010000131.1 GCA_025936275.1 Burkholderiales bacterium | reverse complement strand
GCGGCGATGACCTTCTCGATCGTGCAGGTCTCGCTGCCGTCGAGCTTCACGTCGAGATGGACCGTGAGCGCGTTGGGCGTCACGCTGATCGAGCGCGAGGTGAAGGCGCCATGCTTGCCGTCGGTGCACGAATAGGTGCCGTTCCAGGCGAAGCTCGGGCCGCTGCCGGAATAGTTGCCGCGGTAGCTGCAGCCGAGCCCGGTGATTCCCGCCTGGTCGATGGCGAGCACGTGCGCAGTGAGGTCGGTGCTCACGTCGAACTGCGCGTACGTGCCGCGGTCGCCCTCGTTCTCCGGATGGGTGCAAAGACGGCGGCGCTCGATGTCCGCGCCATTCCAGAGCCCCTGGATCGGCGCGCTGTCGACGCTTCCCCAGAGACCGCGCGCGAGCGGATTCACCGCTTGCGCGAAGCCGCGCGGGAGGGCGGCCAGGAGCAGCAGCGCCAGCGCCCACCGCCCGATGATCCGAAAGGACCTCATATGACCTCCGTGGAAACGCCATGAAGCGCCGACCGCTCGGACGCACCGGCATCGAGGTGGCGCCGCTCGCCTTCGGCGCGAACGTCTTCGGATGGACCGTGGACGAGCCCACGGCGTTCGTGCTGCTGGATGCGTTCGTCGACCACGGCTTCAACCTCGTCGATACCGCGGACGTCTACTCGAAATGGGTGCCCGGCAACGGCGGCGGCGAATCCGAGACGGTCATCGGACGCTGGATCGAGCGCTCCGGCAAGCGCGAGCGCCTGGTCGTCGCGACCAAGGTCGGGATGGAGATGCCTGGACACGGCAAGGGACTTTCCGCTCGCCATATCCGCGCCGCGTGCGAGGCCTCGCTCGCGCGGCTTCGCACCGACCGCATCGATCTCTACCAGGCCCACGCGGAGGATCCGCAGACGCCGATCGACGAGACGCTCGAGGCCTTCGACCGCCTGGTGCGCGAAGGCAAGGTGCGCGCGATCGGCTGCTCCAACTTCAGCGCGCCGTCTCTTTCCGCGGCGCTGGAGGCGTCGTCGCGGCTCGGCCTCGCCAGCTTCGCTACGCTGCAGCCGGGCTACAACCTCTACTCCCGCGCGCAATTCGAAGGGGACCTGATGTCGCTTTGCGTGCGCGAAGAGATCGGCGTGATTCCCTACTACGCGCTCGCGAGCGGCTTCCTCACCGGGAAATATCGCAGCGCCGCCGACCTGGGCAAGAGCCCGCGCGGGGAGCGCAGCGTGAAGAAATACATGGACGAGCGCGGCTTCAGGATCCTCGCGGCGCTGGACGACGTGGCGCACCGGCTGCACGCCAAGCCCGCGCAGGTGGCGCTCGCCTGGCTGATGGCGCGGCCCGCGATCAGCGCGCCGATCGCGAGCGCGACCAGTCTCGCGCAGCTGCGGGAGCTGATGGCGGCCGCCGAACTCGCGCTCGATGCGCCGGCGTCGGAACGCCTGGACCGCGCGAGCGGCTGACGCGCACGATCGGCCGGAAGAGGCGGCAGGCGGGAAGCTGCGAGAGCGCGCGGCGCCTCATGCGACCGCCGGCAGTCCCTGCACCTCGCTGTTGAGGAAGCCCGCCGCGCGCGCCGCGTCGACCGGGCGGGAGAGGAGGAACCCCTGGCCGAACTCGCAGCCCAGCTCCTGGAGGAGCGAGAGCTGCGCGCCGGTCTCGATGCCCTCGGCGAACACCTGCTTCGAGAGCGCCTGGCCGAGCTTGAAGATCGCCTTCACGATCTCGCCGCCCTCGCCGTCGCGGCTCATGCGCTCGATGAACGAGCGGTCGACCTTGAGCGCGTCGATGGGGAGCGTCGCGAGGTAGGAAAGGCTCGAGTAGCCGGTGCCGAAATCGTCGATCGAGAGCGTGACCCCCATGTGCCGCAGCGCCGAGAGCGTGGAGACCGCGTTCTCGATGCCGTCCATGAGCACGCTCTCGGTCACCTCGAGCGTGAGCTGCGAGGGATCCATCTCGGCCGCCTGCAGCGCGCGCTGCACGTGCGAGACGAAGTCGGGGTGGGTGAGCTGCAGGCTCGAGACGTTCACGCTCATGCGCAGCGTGGTGCTCTCGCGGATCGCGCGCCACTCGCGCATCTGGCGGCAGGCTTCGGTGAGCACCCAGTTGCCGAGCGGCACGATGAGGCCGGTTTCCTCGGCGACGGGGATGAAGGTGGAGGGCTCGAGGAGCCCGCGCTCCGGATGGTTCCAGCGCACCAGCGCCTCGAAGCCGATGAGCGCGCGGTCGCGCAGCGAGCAGATCGGCTGGTACTCGAGGTAGATCTGGCCCTGGCCGAGCGCGCGGCGCAGCTCGCTTTCGAGCTGCAGCTGCGCGGTCACGTGCTGGTGCAGGCTCGAGTCGAAGAGCGCGTACTGCGCCTTGCCCTTGGACTTCGCCTTGTACATCGCGATGTCGGCGTCGCGGATGATCTGGTCGGAGGTCTGGTAGCCGTTGGTGCTGAAGGTGATGCCGATCGAGGCGCTGATCGCGACCTCCATCTGGCCGAGCTGCACCGGCTTCTGCAGCTCCTTCTGGATGCGCTCGGTGAGCTCGACCGCGTCGCGCTGGCGATGCAGGTCCTCCACCAGGATCGCGAACTCGTCGCCGCCCAGGCGCGCCAGCACGTCGGTCGGGCGCAGCATCTCCTTCAGGCGCCGCGCGAGGTTCACCAGCAGCTCGTCGCCCGCCTTGTGGCCGAGCGAGTCGTTCACCATCTTGAAGCGGTCGAAGTCGAGGTACATCACCGCGAAGCGCTGCTCCGGATGGCGCTGCACGCGCGCGATGGCGCGGTTCAGCTGCTCGTTGAAGTGCGTGCGGTTGGAAAGCTGCGTGAGGCTGTCGTGGTAGGCGTTGTGGTAGAGCTCGGCTTCGGCGCGGCGCCGTGCGCTGATGTCCTGCGCCTGCACGATGAGGTTGTGGGTGCGGAACTGCCAGTCGCGCGCGAGCGAGATGTTGAGCGACATCCAGACGTCGCTCCCGTCGCGATGCATGCCGCGCACCTCGGTGTGCACGCTCGCGAGCTCGCCCTTCACCAGGCGGTCCACGGGACCTTGCAGCGCGCCGAGGTCGTCGGGGTTCACCAGCGCCGGAAGCTGCGAGGCGAGCAGCTCCGGGAGCGAGCGTCCCAGCATGTCGCAGAACGACTTGTTGGCCTGGATGAAGCGGCCCTCGGTGGAGACCAGCGCCATGCCGATCGCCGCGTGGGTGAAGGCGCTGTGGAAGCGGCTCTCGCTTTCCTTGAGCTCCTCCATGTGCCGCTGGTCGGATTCCTTGCGCTGGAAGTAGGAGTGCAGCGTGGAGAGGAACATCGCGATCACCGGCACCGAAACCAGCAGCACCGGAAGGCCGAACTGCTGGAAGCTCACGAAGAGGAGCCCCGCGATCGAGGCGCCGGTGAGGTAGGCGAGGCCGATCCAGCCGAAGTCGCGCAGCCACTTGAGCGGCGTGAAGGGCGAGCGCGTCTTCAGCGCGAAGAGCGTCGAGGTGAGGAGCGTGTTGGCGACGAAGTAGAGCGCGGAGAAGCCGAAGAGCAGCGTGATCAGCATCGCGCCGCTCTCGTGGTCGAGGTGCGCGCGCGTCGCTTCGAAGGCGGTCGCGCAGAGGATCATCGCGATCGAGGCCATGGCGGGCGTGCCGAGGCGGCTCGTCCAGCGCTTGGAGGTGCGCCACGACGCGACCAGGCCCTCGAACGCCGCGGCGATCACCGCCGCCTGGGCGCCGTAGAGCAGCATCACGAGGAAGATGAAGATCTCGGCGCCGGCGATCGAGGTCTTGGCGCCGGGGATGCGCACCGGGAAGAGGCCGACGATCGCCGCGACCGCCGCGCCCACCAGCACCTGGATCAGGAACTTGCCGTCGATCGCGACCACGCTCCCGATCGACCAGGCGAGCGCGGCCGCGCCGAACAGGGTGACCGCCCACCAGTAGCGGCGGGCCACCGGGTTGTAGTCCTGCATGTCGATGAGCGGCATGGCGTCTCCCGCTTGTTCTTCGTGATTGTACGGATCAGGGCTCGCCGGCGCCCGCGTTTTCGCTCAGCACCAGGCCCTCGGAGAGCACCAGCCCTTCCGAGAGCACCAGGCCTTCCGAGAGCACCAGCCCTTCCGAGAGCACCAGGCCTTCGGAGAGCACCAGGCCCTCGCTCAGCACGATGCCTTCCGAGAGCACGATGCCCTCGGAGAGCACGATGCCTTCCGAGAGCACGATTCCCTCGGAGAGCACGATGCCCATCGATTCCACGACGCCTTTCGCGACGTCGCTCGAGTTGGTGAAGATGCCCCTGCCCATCCCGTAGTTGCTCGGGCCGAGGGACTTGCTCATCAGCAGCACGCCGGAGCTCACGAGGCGCATCGGCGCCGTCGCCGTGTCCTGGAAGCCGGAGATGTACGTGGACCCCGGGAAGTAGTCCACCTCGGTGTCGCTCACGCGGTTGCCGACCCAGGAGAGCGTGGGATCGTAGGCCGCCTGGAATTTGGTGATGAGCGCCGCGCCGCCGACCACCTGCCGGCCGCCCATGTACGCGAACTGGCTCCACGTGAACGTGCGGCCCTCGATCGTCGAGGTCGGCGCGGGAAGCGACTTGCCCGGCGCGAGGATCGAATCGCCCACGCGCAGCGAGCCGGAGGCGACGCGGCTGGCGACATCGCGCGAGAGGGACGCCGCCACCTGCAGCGCGCCCGGCACGTTGACGAGGCCCGCGCCCTGCTGCATGAGGTTCTGGTTGGGGAGCGCTTCGGCCGTGTACTGCAGGATCGCCTTCACCAGCGGCGGCGTGAGCCCCGGGTTCGCCTGCAGCATGAGGGCCACCGCGCCCGACACCACGGGCGCCGAGAACGAGGTCCCGCTCACCTCGATGAGGCCCTTGCCCAGTCCCCGCTGCAGGACGAGCTGCGGATACTGCAGCTGCAGGCTGCTCGCGAGGAGGCCGGTGACGTCCGTCGAGAGCGCGCCGACGATATGGTTGCCCGGCGCGACGAGGTCGGGCTTCAGGATGTTGTCGGGATGGAAGCCCGTGCGGTTCATGCCGCTGTAGTAGCCGCCGCGCGTCGGGCCGCGGGAGCTGAAGAGGTTCACGCTGTCGTCGGCGCGCGTGCCGGTGTCGTGCGGGTTGTCGGAGCCCACCGTGATCGCCGAGGGCTCGTTGCCGGGCGCGCTGATGCTGCCGTACACCTCGCGGCCCTGTGCATCGGTGCCGTAGTTGCCGGCGGCGACCACCACCGTGATGCCGGCGGCGACCGCATTGCGCACCGCGCGGCACAGCGGGTCGGTCATGTACGACTCGGTGGAATCGGCGGCGAGGCTCACGTTGAGCACGCGGATGCCGTACTCCCGGGCGTGGTAGATCACCCAGTCGATGCCCGCCAGCGCATCGGCGACGTCGCCCATGCCCTGCTCGTCGAGCACGCGCACGTCGAAGAGCGAGGCGCCGGGTGCGACGCCGGTCGCGTCGATCGCGCCGTAGACGTCGCGTCCCGCGGCGATCGAGGCGACCGCGGTGCCGTGCCCCTGCGGATCCTGGAAGAGCGTGGTCGCGGCGTTGATCGTGGCGTCGAGCGCCTGCAACGCGCCGCTGCCGGGGAAGATCTGCTTGCTGAGGTCGAAGCCGCCTTTCCAGTCGTACGCGCCGAGGAGCTTCGACTCGTTGATCTTCTGGAAGTCCACGCTGCGCTTCACGCGCGAGCCGCCCCAGCTGTTCTGGAACGCCTTGTGGCTGGACATGATGCCGGAGTCGAGGAACGCGATGCCCACGCCGGAGCCGTCCACGCCCGGGGAGACCACCGCGCCGGAACCGTTCGATTCGTACGACCCGGCCACGGACTGCACCAGGCTGCGCGTGCGCACCGTCAGGCGGTTGGGGGAGATGCTCTGCACGTCGCTGCGGCGCGCGAGGTCCACCACGCGCGCGGCGGGAAGCAGCGCGTACACCGCGTTCACGGAGATGTACTTGTAGTAGACCGAGCCGCCGGCCTGGACGATCGCCGAGCGCAGCGACGTGAGGTCCGGGTCGGACGTGTTGTAGCCCACCACCAGCACCTTCACCATGCGCCCGCTGGAGGTGTTGCGCGCCCAGCTGACGCCCGAGATGCTCGCGCCGGCGACGACGTCGGAGAGGTCGGAGGAAAGCTTTTGCGCGGCCTGCGTCGGGCTCGTGTAGGTGAGCGCCGCATCCGCCGTCGCGGAAGCGAAGAGCAGCAGCGCCGCGGCGAGGTACGCCGTGCAGCGGCGCGCGCCGCCGAGCAGTTGAACGAGGAACAGCGAGCGTTTGTGGGTGTTCATTTTTCGCCTCCGCCTGGCAGTGATGCACTGCACAGTTTCTGAGCGACGGCCCGAGCATATGCCGGGGGAGACGGATCTTTTGTGACATTCCGCACAGCGCCGATTACAGCTGTAAGGGCGGTTACAGCTGTAAGGAAATGGCGCTCCGGAAGTATGATGAATGCTCATGCCGAACCCGCTCCCGACGCTCGCCCTGCCGGTCCTGTTTTCCCGCCTCGCGCAGGGGCAAGACGCCCGGGTTGCGGTGCTCACGCCCAACGCCCGCCTTGCGCGATCCTTGCAGGCCGGGTTCGACCGGTTCCAGCTCGCCGCGGGCCGCCTCTCCTGGGAAGCGCCCGACATCCTTCCCTTCGGCGCCTTCGTCGAGCGATGCCACGACGCGGCGCGCTTCGGCGAGGGCGGCGCGGCGCTGCCGGCGCGCATCGGCCCCGCGGCCGCGGAGCTGCTCTGGGAAGAGGCGGTTCGCGAAAGCCGCTGGCGCACGCGGCTCCTTTCGGTTGCGTCCGCGGCCGCGCTCGCCCGCGAAGCCTGGGAGCTCGCCCACGCATGGCGGCTCGAAGGCGCGATCGAGTCCGCGGACGGCAGCGAGGAGTCGCGCGCCTTCGCCGCCTGGAGCGCGCACTACCGGCGCCGCACGGACCGGGAGGGATGGATCGACGGCGCGCGTTTGCCGGCGCAAGTCGCGCAGCGCTTCGCGAACGGCGCTTCGCACCCCCCCGCGCTCGTCGTGCTGCACGGGATGGAGCTCGTCACGCCGCAGCAGGAGGATTTCCTCGCCGCATGCGAAAGGGCGGGCGCGGCGATCGCACGCACCGCGTGCACCGATGCCGGCGCCGCGTCGCGGCGGGTCGTCTTCGCCGCGCCGCGCGAGGAGCTCGAGCACGCCGCGCGCTGGGCGCGCCAGCGGCTCGAGGAATCCGGCGGCGGCACGCCACGCATCGGGATCGTCGTGCCGCGCCTGGCCGAGCGGCGCGCGGAGGTCGCGCGCATCTTCGCGCGCCTGCTCGGCGATCGCCTCGCGCCCGGCGCAGATGCGCCGCCGCTCTTCAACCTCTCCCTTGGCGCGCCGCTCGCCTCGTGGCCGCTCGCCGCCGCCGCGCTCGATCTGGTCGAGCTCGCCTGCGCGCCGCTCGCGTTCGATCGCGTGAGCCGCCTGCTGCGCTCGCCGTTCATCGCCGGCGCCGAGGCGGAGCTCGGCGCGCGCGCGCGCCTCGATGCGGCGCTGCGCGAGATCGCCCCCGCGACGCTCTCGCTGCATCGCCTGCGCG
>JAICTR010000038.1 GCA_025936275.1 Burkholderiales bacterium | reverse complement strand
TGTTCGCTCTTACGGAAAAAGGGGACTGTCCCCTTTATGAAAGGAAGGCAATGGGCAAAGGCGACAAGCGCAGCTTCAAGGGCAAGGTGTTCAAGGGCAGCTACGGGAAGTCGCGGCCACGCGACGGCGGGAAGAAGCAGACCGCCGCGATGCCGACGCCGAAGCGGAAGTAACTCAGAAGCCCGAGCCGGGCTGCGCGAGGAATTCCAGCTCGGCGGGCGTCGAGGGACGGCCGAGCGCCGCGTTGCGATGCGGGAAGCGGCCGAAGCGCCGGACGATGTCGCGGTGCTTCACCGCCCACTCGCGCACGCCGCGCGTCTCGGGAAACGCTTCGAGGTTTCCCATCAGCTCGACGCCGCGATCCTGGTCCACGGGATCCTCGCCGTGCACGAAGGGCAGATAGAGGAACTGGCGCTCGACGGGAAGCCGCGTGAGGTCGTCGCCGCGCTCGAGCGCCTCGCGTGCGCATTCGCGCGCATGCGCGTCCTGCGCGAAGGCGCGCGCATCGCCGCGATAGAGGTTGCGCGAGAACTGGTCCAGCACCACCACGAGCGCCAGCATCGGCAGCGCGGACATGCGCCACGCTTCCAGCCGCCGGGCGGACGCCGCACGATGCAGGTCGCCGAAGCGCCGCGCGATCTCGGCATCGAACGCGGGATCCTTCACGAACCACTCGCGCCGCGCCGGCCCGCGCCGGTCGAGCGGCCCGAACCAGAAATCGAGCACCGCCTCGAAGGACGGCCCGCCCGGCGCTAGGGACATTCGCCGTGCGGACAGCGGTTCACCTCGACCGACACGTGCACCAGCGAGGGAATCGCCGCGAGGCGCGCGCGATAGGTCGCGGGCTCGAGCGGGCGGTCGGCGACGATGGTGATCACCGCGGCGCGGCTGCCGCGGCCCACGCGCCACACGTGCAGGTCGGCGATCTCCGCGTCGCCGTCGCTTTCGATCGCGCCGCGGATGCGTTCCACCACCGGCGCATCCATCTCGCGGTCGAGCAGCACGCGCGCCGATTCCCCGATCAGCCCCTTCGCCCACCACCCGATCACCGCGCCGCCGACGAGGCCCATCACCGGATCGAGCCAGGTCCATCCCGCCCACAATCCCGCGGCCAGCGCCGCGATGGCGAGCACCGAGGTGAACGCGTCGGCGAGCACGTGCAAGTAGGCCGAGCGCAGGTTGATGTCGTGGCCGTGGTGCCCAGGGCCGCGATCGTGATCGTGATCGTGGTCATGATCATGGCCGTGGCCGTGGCCGTGGTGCGCCTCGTGCCCGTGCGCATGCGAATGCCCATGCCCCGCCTGCAGGATCAGCGCCGAGGCGAGGTTCACGGCGAGCCCGATGCCGGCCACCGCGAGCGCCCAGCCGAACTGGATCGGGGCCGGCGTCACCAGCCGATGCACGGATTCGAAGATCATCGCGAGCGCCACCACGCCGAGCAGCAGCGCGCTCGAGAAGGCGCCCAGCACCTCGATCTTCCAGGTGCCGAACGCGAAGCGCGAATCCGCCGACCAGCGCCGCGCGAGGAGGTAGGCCGCGCCCGCGATCGACAGGGCGACCACGTGCGTCGCCATGTGCCAGCCGTCGGCGAGGAGCGCCATCGAGCCGGTGATCATCCCGGCGGCGATCTCCGCCACCATGGTGACCGCGGTGAGGGCCACCACCGCCCAGGTGCGCCGCTCGCCCGCGAGGTTGCCCTCGTCGAAGACGTGCTCGTGCCGCGAGCCGGAAAGGTCGTGGGTGGCCATCCCTCCATTCTAGGCGCCGCACGACTCGCGGATGAAGCGGCTGAAGGGTCGGCCGCGGCGCTCATCGCCGGCACTCCGCGCCGATGAACGGGCTGATTTCGGCGGGCTTCGCGAACACGATCGACGCGCGGTCGCCCTGCATGCCGGCGCCGATCGCGACCGGATGGCCCTCGCGTGGGCCGAGGTCGCTCGAGTCGGTCTTCAATCGCAGGTTGAACTCCCACACCTTCTCGACGCGCCCGTCGGCGGTCGTCACGGTGTAGGTGTCCTTGCAGTGCGTGAGCCGCGTCACCTGCCCCGCCGGCGGCGCCTTGCGCAAATCGATCTTGCCGCCGCCCATCATGCCGCCCATCATGCCGCCGCCCTTCGGCGCCGCCGGCGCCTTGCCCTCGGAGACCGCGTGCAGGTAGGCGATCACGTCGGCACGCGCCTGCGCATCCTTCAGCCCCGGAAACGCCATCGCCGTGCCGGGAACGAGTTTCGCGGGATCGGTGAGCCATCGATCCAGCGTCGCGTCGTCCCAGGTGAGGTGCGACTCGCGCAGCGCGTCGCTGTAGCGGGTGAAGCCCGGCGCCGTGGCCGCTTTGCGCCCCCACGCGTGCGCGAGGCTGGGGCCCGTCATGTGCCGGCCGGGCACCGTGGAATGGCAGGGTGTGCAGGCGCGGAACACCTGCGCGCCGCGCGTCGCGTCGCCTTCGGCGCAGACCGCACCGGAAACGAGGACCCCTGCGCACAGCACCACAGCCCGCACCAGATCGCGATCGAGGATCATGGCGCCTCCTTTCGTGAAGAGCCTTCTTGAACGGAGCGCCGGCGCATGAGGAACAGCACCGCCGGCACCACCAGCATCGAGAGCAGCGGCGCGGTCACCATCCCGCCCACCATCGGCGCCGCAATGCGCCGCATGATCTCGGAGCCGGTGCCCGAGCCGACCATGATCGGCAGCAGGCCCGCGATGATCACCGCGACGGTCATCGCGACCGGCCGCACGCGCAACGCCGCGCCCTCCACCACCGCGGCGGCGAGATCGTGCTCGTCGGCGAGGCGGCCGGCGGCGGCGCGCGACGCGATCGCCTGGTTGAGATACACCAGCATCACCACGCCGATCTCCGCCGCGACGCCGCCCAGCGCGATGAAGCCCACCGCGCTCGCGATCGACATGTCGTAGCCGAGCAGGTAGATGAGCCAGAAGCCGCCCACCAGCGCGAGCGGCAGCGTCGCCATGATGAGCAGCGCCTCGCCCACGCGCCGGAACGTGAGGTAGAGCAGCACGAAGATGATGAGCAGCGTGAACGGCACCACGATCTTGAGCCGCTCCTTCGCGCGCTGGTAGTACTCGAACTGCCCGGACCACGAGAGCGAGTAGCCGGCGGGCAGGCGCACGTCGCGCGCCACGCGCTCCTGCATGTCGCGCACCGCGGAGCTGAGATCGCGCCCCCGGAGGTCCACATACACCCATCCCGAGAGCCGCGCGTTCTCGCTCTTGAGCATCGGCGGGCCGTCGGCGATGCGGATCGTCGCCACATCGCCCAGGCGGATCTGCGCGCCGCGCTCGGTGAGGATCGGCAGCTCGCGCAGTTTCCCGGGCGTGTCGCGCAGCTCGCGCGGATAGCGCACGCTGATCGGGAAGCGCTGCAGGCCCTCCACCGTCTCGCCGATGTTGTCGCCGCCGATTGCCGCGGAGACCACCGATTGAACGTCGGCGATGTTCAATCCATAGCGCGCCGCCGCGGCGCGGTCGATGTCGACGTCGATGTAGCGCCCGCCGTTCAGGCGCTCGGCGAAGGCCGACGTCACCCCCGGCACGTCGTGCAGCACCTGCTCGATCCGCGCCGTGATCCGGTCGATCACCGCGAGGTCGGTGCCCGCCACCTTCACGCCCACCGGGCTCTTGATGCCGGTCGCGAGCATGTCGAGGCGGTTCCGGATCGGCGGCACCCAGATGTTCGAGAGGCCGGGCACGCGCACCACGCGGTCGAGCTCCGCCACCAGCTTCTCCGGCGTCATGCCGGGGCGCCATTGCTCGCGCGGCTTGAAGCGGATGGTGGTCTCGAACATCTCGAGCGGCGCGGGATCGGTCGCGGTCTCCGCGCGCCCCGCCTTGCCGAACACGCTCGCCACTTCCGGCACCGTCTTGATGAGGCGATCGGTCTGCTGCAGGAGCTGCGCCGCCTTCCCCGCGGAAAGCCCGGGAAGCGCCGAGGGCATGTAGAGCAAATCGCCCTCGTCGAGCGGCGGCAAAAACTCGCCGCCGATGCGCAGCGCCGGGTAGAGCGTCGCGGCGAGGATCACCGCGGCGATCGCGAGCGTGGTCTTCGGGAACCGCAGCACGGATTGAAGCACCGGACGGTAGATCGCGATGAGCGCGCGGTTGATCGGGTTCGCGCGCTCCTCCGGGATGCGCCCGCGGATGAGATAGCCCATCAGCACCGGGATCAGCGTCACCGAGAGGCCCGCCGCCGCCGCCATCGCGTAGGTCTTGGTGAAGGCGAGCGGCGCGAAGAGCCGCCCCTCCTGCGCCTCGAGCGTGAACACCGGGATGAAGGAGAGCGTGATCACGAGCAGCGAGAAGAAGAGCGCGGGGCCGACCTGCGCCGCCGCCTCGCCCACCACGCCCCATTGCGCATCGCCTTCGAGCCTCGCGCCGGGATGCGCGCGATGCCACGCCTCGATGTGCTTGTGCGCGTTCTCGATCATCACCACGGCGGCATCGACCATGGCGCCGACGGCGATCGCGATGCCGCCGAGCGACATGATGTTGGCGTTGACCCCCTGCCAGCGCATGACGATGAAGGCCGCGAGCACGCCGAGCGGCAGCGAAACGATCGCGACGAACGCCGAGCGCAGGTGGAACAGGAACACGATGCACACCAGCGCGACGATGATGAATTCCTCGATGAGCTTATGCTCGAGGTTCGAGATCGCGCGCTCGATGAGGTCGAGCCGGTTGTACGTCGGCACGACCTCCACGCCCGGCGGCAAACTCGCCTTGAGCGCGTCGAACTTCGCTTCCACGGCCCGGATGGTGTCGAGCGCGTTCTTCCCGGAGCGCATCACGATCACGCCGCCCGCCACCTCACCCTCGCCGTTCAGCTCCGCGATGCCGCGGCGCATCTCGGGGCCCACCTGCACGCGCGCGATGTCGCCGAGCGTCACCGGCACGCCCGCCGCGCTCACGCCGAGCGGGATGCGGCGGAAATCCTCGAGCGTCTCGAGATACCCCGAGGCGCGCACCATGTACTCGGCCTCGCCCAGCTCGAGCACCGAGCCGCCGGTCTCCTGGTTCGCGCGCTGCACCGCTTCGATCACCTTCGATTGCGGGACGCCGTAAGCGCGCATGCGCTCCGGCTGGAGCACGATCTGGTACTGGCGCACCATGCCGCCCAGGCTTGCCACCTCGGCCACGTTGGGCACCGTCTTCAGCTCGTACTTGAGGAACCAGTCCTGCAGCGCGCGCAGTTGCGAGAGGTCCATGCGGCCGCTGCGGTCGACCAGCGCGTACTCGTAGATCCAGCCCACGCCCGTGGCATCGGGCCCGAGCGAGGTCTTCGCCTGCGCCGGCAGCCGCGACTGCACCTGGTTCAGGTACTCGAGCACGCGCGAGCGCGCCCAGTACAGGTCCGTGCCGTCCTCGAAGAGCACGTACACGAACGAGTCGCCGAACATCGAGTAGCCGCGCACCGTCTTCGCGCCGGGCACCGAGAGCATGGTGGTCGCGAGAGGATAGGTGACCTGATTCTCGACGATCCGCGGCGCCTGGCCGGGATAGGTCGTGCGAATGATCACCTGCACGTCGGAGAGATCCGGGAGCGCGTCGAGCGGCGTGCGCAGCATCGACCATGCGCCCCACGCGGCGAGCACGACCGTGGCGAGCAGCACCAGGAAGCGGTTCGCGATCGAGGCGCGGATGAGCCTCGCGATCACTTGCCGTTCCCCGGGGACGCGGCGGGCGCGATCGATTCGATCTCGAACGCGCCGTCGGGGCGCTGCGCGAAGTCGAAGCGCACGGTCGCGCCCTCCTTCGGCGCGGCGACGCCCTTGCCGAGCTGGAATCCCATCGTCATCGGCGGCCATTGCAGGCTCGGCACAGGCCCATGCGAGATGGTGACGCGGCCCGGCTCCGCTTTCACGATGCGCCCTTCGGCGTGATGCAGCGCGGGTTTCGCCGGCGCCGCCGAGGATGGCGCGTTCATGGCATGTCCCTCATGCTCGGCGTCCGCCGGTTGCGACGATCCGGAGAGCCGCTCGGCGCTCGCCTTGAGGCTCGCCTCGGAGTCGATCAGGAACTGCCCCGAGGTCACGACCTCCGTGCCCGCGTCGAGCCCGCGCAGGATCGAGGTCTCGCCACCCGCCTCCGCACCGACCTCCACGTTCACCGGACGGAAGCGCCGCTCGCCGTCCTGGCCCTTCTCGGCGACGATCACGACGTTTCGCTCCCCGGTGCGGATCACCGCCTCGCTCGGCACCAGCACCGCCTCGGGGAGCGGCGCGGGCGCGAGCTCGACGCTCGCGAACATGCCGGGCACCAGGCGATGCTTCGGGTTCGCGAGCTCGATGCGCGCCTTCAATGTGCGCGTGGCGCGATCCACTTCCGGGAGGATCGCGCCCACCTTGCCTTCGAGGATCTCGCCGGGCAGCGCGGGAGAGCGGGCCTTCACCGCGGCGCCGGGTCGCACCAGGCGCGCGGCGTTCTCCGGCACCTCCGCGTTCACCCAGACAGTGTCGATACCGTTGATGCGGAAGAGCGGCGCACCGGCCATCACCGTCATGCCCTCGCGCGCGGAAAGCTCGCTCACCACGCCCGCGATCGGCGCGAAGAGCGTGAGCCGCGCATGCACCTTGCCGGTGGATTCGACGAGCCGGATCTGCGCGTCCTGCATGCCCGCGAGGCGCATGCGCTCGATCGCGCCTTCGCGCAACGCCGGCGGCACCGCGCTCCCCATGCGCCGCACCGCGAGGAATTCCTCCTGCGCGGCGACCCAGTCGGGCACGTAAAGCTCGGCGAGCGCCTGGCCCTTGCGCACCGGGTCGAGGGTCGCACGCACGTTCAGCTTCTCGAGGAAGCCGTTGGCGCGCGCCTGCACGAGCGCGACGTCGCGCTCGTTCCACGCGACGTTGCCGACCGCCTCGACCCGCGGCGCGAGCGAGCCGCGCTTCGCTGGGGCGGTGCGGATGCCGAGATTCTGCTGCACCTGCGAGGGAATCGAGACGCCGCCCTCCGCCGCGCCCTCGTCCGCGTACACCGGCACGAGCTGCATGTCCATGAAGGGCGACTTGCCCGGCTTGTCGAAGCGCTGCGCGGGCACCATCGGATCGTGCCAGTAGAGGACCTTGCGGCCGGTGGCGGGATCGATGTCTCCGGCGTGCTGCGGTCCCGCGGCCGCGGCCGATGGGGATTGCGCGGGAGACGCCATGCGCATGCCCTGCGTCATGCCGAGCCACCAGAGGCCGAAGCCGCCGGCGCCGGCGAGCGCCAGCGCGATCGCGCCGGTTGCGAGTGCGCGTGTCTTCATTTCATGTCCTTCATCGAGTTCGCTTCGGGAACCAGGAACGCGAGCTCGGCCCAGGTCCTTGCGTTTTCCGATTGGAGCTGCAACGCGGAAAGGCGCGTATCCAGCTCGTCGCGCCGCGCGGCGAGCACCTCGGCGAGGCTCGCCTTCGCGCCCCGGTATGCTGCGAGCACCGCCTGCGAGCGCTCCTGCGCGAGCGGCACGATCGTCTTCTCGTAGCGCGCGATCCGCTCGCGGCCGGCCTTCCATTCCTCGAGCTTCGCGCCGATCTCGGCCAGGTGCATGCGCAGCGCGTCCTCGCGCTCGGCCTGGGCCTGGGCCTCGCGCGCGAGCTTCGCCGCGATCTCGCGGTCCTGGCGATGCGGCCGATCCCATTGCAGCGGCACCGTGACCGAGAGCGACACCATGTTCGAGAATGCCGGCCCGCGCAGCGCGTACATCAGCTCCACGTTCCAGTCGGGCTTGCGCGCGGCGACCGCCTGCTTCACCTCGTTCGCCGCGATCTCTTCCCGCTTCGCCTTCACCAGCAGCTCGGGATGGCGCTCGATGTGCGCGCGCAGCGCGTGCTCGCCGAGCGGCCGCTCCCCGATCGGCGGCTCGCCCGAGAGGGGCCTCCCCGCCGCCTCCTCGCCCACCCAGCGCGCGAGCGCGAGTTTCGCCGCGCGAATGCGCCGGTCGATGTCGCTCATGCGGTCCTCGAGCAGCGCCAGCGCGCCGCGCGCGGCGAGCGCGTCCGCCTGGCTTCCCTGGCCGGCGCGATACGCGCTGTCCGCCGCCTGCACCTGGAGGCGGGCCTCGGCCTGCTGCTCCTCGACCACCTCGCGCATCGCCTCGGCATAGCGGCGCTCGAACCAGGCAAGCGCCGTATCGCGCTCGACGTTCGCCACGGCGAGCTCGCGCTCGGCGACGGAGCGATCCGCTTGCAGCTCGGATTGGCGCGCGGGGAGCTCGCGCTTCTCGCCGCGCGTCCACTCCTGCATGACCCCCACCTCGCGCATGGTCATGAAATAGCGCCCGAAGCTGAAGCGGTCGGGACCATCGACGGGGAGATTCTCGACCGCGAGCTTGAGCATGGGATCGGGCAGGCGCCCGGCGGCGACCGCGAGCTCGCGATCGGCTTTGGCGGCAAGCCCGAAAGCGGCCACCTGCTGCGAGCGCGCGACCGCGAGCGATTGCGCGGCACCGAGCGTGAGCGGCGCATCGCCGGCGCGCGCGGGCGATGCGAGGGCGAGCGCCGCGGCGATCCCGGCGAGGGCGATGGCGCCGCGACGAAGCGCGGCGCCCGTGAGGGGGGAATGCGACATGGAACCTCCGGTTGGCGGGACGGAAGCGCGCGCACGCGCGCCACCTTCCGGCGCGGGCGCCGCGTGAATGCGCGGGCGCCCGGCGCCGGTCAAGCCGGCGGAGGGATCAGAGTCGCAGGACGGTGAAGCGGGTTAACGGCGGGGAGGGATCGGCGAGAAACGCCGGGGGCCGCGGCAGCGGAGCGCGAAGCGGGACCGCGCGATCGAGCGGCCGCTGGAAGACGGCGACCGGTGCGAGGACCGAAATCGCCGCAGGCAACGGCTTCGCGAGATCGAGGGGCTGCGCCGCATTGCAATGGCGCTCGCAGTCCGGATCGTCGAAGCCGCCGTGGTGCGATGCCGCGGCTGCGCCTTCCGCGGCCGGTGTCCCGGTCATCCGCTCGCAGGCCGCGAGCGCCGTCGCGATCGATGCGAACAGCATCGCGACGAGGGCGAGGACGGCGGCGGAGAGGCGGACGCGGCGTGTCATGGCGGGATTATGGCAGGAACTCGGGCCGCCCACCCCGCGAATCGCCTTTCCGCCTTGCTCATGCGTTCCTCAACCGCAACGCGTTCGTCACCACCGACACCGAGCTGAAGCTCATCGCCACCGCCGCGATCACCGGCGAGAGCAGCACGCCGAAGAACGGGTAGAGCGCGCCCGCCGCGATCGGCACGCCGAGCGAGTTGTAGACGAGCGCGAAAGCGAGGTTCTGCTTCATGTTGGCGACCGTCGCCTCGGATAGCTCGCGCGCGCGCAGGATGCCGCGCAGGTCGCCCTTCACCAGCGTCACCTTGCCGCTCGCCATCGCGACGTCGGTGCCGGTGCCCATGGAGATGCCGACGTCGGCCTGGGCGAGCGCCGGCGCGTCGTTGATGCCGTCGCCCGCCATCGCCACGCGCCGCCCCTGCGACTGCAGCTTCGCGACCCACGCGAGCTTGTCGTCGGGCCGCACCTCGCCGCGCACCTCGTCGATGCCGAGCTTCGCCGCGACCGCCTTCGCGGTGGTGAGCCCGTCGCCGGTCGCCATGAGGATGCGCAGGCCGCTCTCCTTCAGCTTGCCGATCGCCTCGGGCGTCGATTCCTTGATCGGATCGGCCACCGCGATCAGCCCCGCGAGCCGCGCATCGAGCGCGAGGAACACCACGCTCGCGCCCTCCGCGCGCAGCGCTTCGGCGCGCTCGTGGAGCGGAAAAGCGTCGGCGCCGATCTCCATCATGAGCATCGTGTTGCCGAGCGCGGCGGCCTTCCCATCGATGCGCCCGCGCACGCCGATCCCGGTGGTGGAGGTGAAATCCGCGGCATTCGAGAGCGCGAGCTTGCGTCGCCGGGCTTCGGCGACGATCGCGTCGGCCAGCGGATGCTCGCTCCCCTGGTCGAGGCTCGCCGCGGTGCGCAGCACTTCGTCCGCTTCGAATCCCTCCGCCGCGACGATCGAGTGGAACGCGGGCTTGCCGACGGTGAGCGTGCCGGTCTTGTCGACCACCAGCGTATCCACGCGACGCAGCGACTCGATCGCCTCGGCGTCGTGGAACAGCACGCCGCTCGTGGCGCCTCTTCCCATCGCCACCATGATCGACATCGGCGTGGCGAGGCCCAGCGCGCAGGGGCACGCGATGATCAGCACCGCGACCGCGTTCAGCATCGCGTAGATCCAGCGCGGCTCGGGGCCGAAGAGGCCCCAGGCGAGGAACGCGACGATGGCG
The DNA here is from genome assembly GCA_025936275.1 of Burkholderiales bacterium. Lineage (GTDB taxonomy): Bacteria > Pseudomonadota > Gammaproteobacteria > Burkholderiales > Usitatibacteraceae > Usitatibacter. Next base: position 1,535 of record JAICTR010000038.1, on the reverse strand, counting down.
ATCCCGACCACGGCGAGCACGAACCAGTAGGAGACGACGTCCGCCATGCGCTGCATCGGCGCGCGCGAGCGCTGCGCCTGCGCCACCATCTGCACGATGCGCGAGAGAACCGTCTGCGAGCCCACCTTCTCGGCGCGCATCACCAGGCTGCCGTTGCCGTTCATGGTCGCGCCCACCAGCCGGTCGCCCGCGCCCTTCTCCACCGGCACCGGCTCGCCGGTGATCATCGACTCGTCCACGCTGGAGCGGCCTTCCAGCACCACGCCGTCCACCGGCACCTTCTCGCCGGGGCGCACGCGCAGCCGGTCGCCGACGTGCACGTGGGCGAGGGGAATGTCCTCGTCGGCTCCGTCGTCCGTGAGTCGCCGTGCGGTGGTGGGCGCGAGGCCGAGCAGCGCGCGGATCGCGGCCGAGGTCTGCGAGCGCGCACGCAGCTCGAGCATCTGCCCCATGAGCGTGAGCGAGACGATCACCGCCGCCGCCTCGAAGTACACCGCGACGCCGCCGCCATGGCCTTCGAATCCCGCCGGAAACGATCCGGGCGCGAGGGTCGCGACGACGCTGTACGCATACGCGGCCGTCACGCCGATCCCGATCAGCGTCCACATGTTGGGGTTGCGCGTGCGGATCGAGGCGACGCAGCGCTCGAGGAACGGCCACGCGGCCCACAGCACGACCGGCGTCGCGAGCACGAGCTGCGCCCAATTGTTCGCGGCGCTGCTCACGCCGGGAAGCAATCGGTGACCCCACATCGCGATGACCACCGTCGCCACCGAGAGCGGGAGCGTCCACCGGAACCGGCGGCGGAAATCGACCAGCTCCGGGTTCTCGCCCTCCTCGAGCGACGGCATCTCGGGCTCGAGCGCCATGCCGCAGATCGGGCAATTGCCGGGATGGTCCTGGCGGACCTGCGGGTGCATCGGACAGGTGTAGATAGTGCCCGCGGGCGGCGGTTCGATTGGCGCCGCGGCCGGGTCGTTCCCGTGCACGTACTTCGCCGGCTCGGCCGAGAACTTGCGCAGGCAATGGTCGCTGCAAAAGAAATATGTCTCGCCGTCGAACGCGAAGCGCCGCGGCGAATCGTCCGCGACCTTCATGCCGCAGACCGGGTCGATGCGCCCGGCGCCGGATACGGCGGATGCACGGCCGTGCCCGTCGTGCACGGGGTCGTGATCGCCGTGCCCGTCGCCCTCATCGCCGTGCGCGCGGTCGCCGTGGCGCGCTTGTCCTTCATGCTGATGCGGGGCGTTCATCGATGGGCTCCTGCCGCGAGGTCGTCGAGGATCGGGCATTCCGGCCGCTGGTCGCCATGGCAGTGATGCGCGAGGTCCATCAGGGATTGGTGCATGGCTTGCAACTCCTCGATCTTGCGCTGCAGGTGCGAAGCATGCTGCAACGCGAGGCGCTTGACCTCGGAACTTTTGCGACCACGATCGTTCCACAGCGCCAGCAGCGTGCGGATCTGCTCCATGTCGAATCCGAGATCGCGGGCGCGCTTGACGAAACGCAGGCGGTGCACGTCGGACGCGCCGTAG
>JAICTR010000019.1 GCA_025936275.1 Burkholderiales bacterium | reverse complement strand
TCGACGAGACGAAGACCGTGTCGATCCTCGACGGCCCGCTGCAATCGTCGGGCGAGCTGGTGTTCACGCCGCCCGCGCGCCTCGAGAAGCACGTGACGAGCCCGGGGGACGAGCGCGTGATCGCCGACGGCAAGCAGCTCGTCATCGAGCGCGGCGGCAAGCGCCGTGCGATCGCGCTCGCCGATCATCCGGAGATCGCGGTGCTGATCGAGAGCATCCGCGCGACGCTCGCCGGCGACGGCGCGGCGCTGCGGCGCGTGTACCGCGTCGGCCTCGACGGTAGCGCGGACGCCTGGCGCCTGGTCCTGGTGCCGATCGACGAGGCGGCGAGGAAGCTCGTGGCGAAGGTGACGATCGAGGGCTCGCGCGCCCGGGTGCAACGCGTGGAAGTCGAGCAGGCGGACGGCGATCGCTCGCTCATGCAGATCCGCCCGGAAAAGCGCTGAGCGTGCGGCGCACGCTTCCGATCGCGATCTGGATCGCCGTGCTCGCCCTGTGCGCCCTGCAGGTGGCGCGCACCCGCTTCGTCGCCGACCTCTCGTCGTTCCTGCCGGCGGCGCCGACCGCGGAGCAGCAGGTGCTGGTCGACCAGCTCGAGGAAGGCGCGCTTTCGCGGGTGCTGCTGGTCGCGATCGAAGGCGCCGATGGGCCGACGCGCGCGCGCCTTTCGCGCGAGCTCGCCGGGCGCATCGCGCACGATGCGCGCTTCGCTTCGGTGAGCAATGGCGCGGCGGCGGGCTTCGCGCGCGAGAAGGATTTCCTCCTCGCGCATCGCTATGCGCTGAGCCCGATGGTCACGCCGCAGCGGTTCAGCGAGGCCGGCTTGCGCGACGCGATCTCCGCGACCCTCGCGCTCCTCGCTTCGCCCGCGGGCGCCCTCGTGAAGCCCCTCGTGCCGCGCGATCCCACCGGCGAGACGATCGCGCTCCTCGACCGGCTGCGTCCCGCGCAGGGGCCGCGTACGGCGTACGGCGTGTGGGCCTCGCCCGACGGGCAACGCGCGTTGCTCCTCGCGCGCACGCAGGCGAGCGGCGCCGACATCGATGCGCAGGCCGAAGCGGTGGCGGCACTGCGCGCCGCCTTCGGTGCGGCGAAGGCTTCCCTCGGCGCGCACGCCGGCAACGCGTCGCTCGCGATGACCGGGCCCGGCTACTTCGCCGTGAAATCGCGCGCGCGGGTGAAGGGCGACGTGGAGCGCTTCTCGCTCCTCGGCCTCGCGATCGTCGCGACGCTGCTCCTCGCCGTGTACCGCTCGGCGCGCGCGCTGGCGCTGGGCCTGGTGCCGGTGCTTTCGGGCGCGCTGGTCGCGATCGCCGCCGTGTCGCTCGGCTTCGGCGTGGTGCACGGCATCACGCTCGGCTTCGGCACCACGCTGATCGGCGAGGCGGTCGATTACTCGATCTATCTCTTCGTGCAGGCGGGCGAGGGCACGCGCGCCGGCGACGCCGCGTGGCTCGCGGGCTTCTGGCCGACGATCCGCCTGGGCGTCCTCACCTCGATCGCGGGATTCTCGGCGCTGCTCTTCTCGGGCCTGCCGGGGCTCGCGCAGCTCGGGCTCTATTCGATCACCGGGCTCGCCACGGCCGCGCTGGTGACGCGCTTCGTGCTGCCGCGGCTGCTGCCCGCGCGCTTCGCGGTGCGCGACCTCTCGGCGCTCGGCCGCACGCTCGAGCGCGCCGCGCGCCGGGCGACGCGCCTGCGCCTTCCGGGGGCCCTCCTCGCGCTCGCCGCGCTCGCCGTGGTGGCCGCGCACCACGCGACGGTATGGGATGCGCGCATCGAAAGCCTCAATCCGGTGCCCGAAGCGGATCGCCGACTCGATGCCGAGCTGCGCGCCGCGCTCGGCGCTTCCGACGCGCGCTCGATGGTCGCGGTGCGCGGCGCCGATCGCGAGGCGGTGCTCGAGGCCGCCGAGCGTGCCGGCGCAGCGCTCGATCCGCTGGTCGAGAGCGGGCGCCTCGGCGGCTACGACTCGCCGGCGCGGATCCTCCCCAGCGAGGCGACGCAGCGTGCGCGCCGCGCGAGCCTGCCCGACGCGCAAACGCTGCGCGCGCGCCTCGATGCCGCGCTCGCCGGGTTGCCGTTGCGGCCGGCGCGGCTCGAGCCCTTCGTCGCCGACGTGCAGGCGGCGCGCGCGGCGCCCGCGATCACGCCGGCGTCGCTCGCCGGCACCGCGTTCGATGCGCTGGTCGACGGCACGCTCTTGCGCGGCGCCGACGGCCGCTGGACCGCGGTGCTCGCATTGCGTGCGGCGCAGCCCGGCGCGGCGATCGATGCCGATGCCGTGCGCGGCTCGATCGCGCAAGTTCCCGGCGCCGCGTTCATCGACCTCAGGGCGGAGCTCGACCGCCTCTACGCGGGATACCTGCGGCGCGCGCTCGCCCTGTCCGCGCTGGGTTTCCTCGTCATCGTCGCGCTGCTCTTCGCGGCGCTGCGCAGTCCCGCGCGCGTGCTGCGCGTGATGGCGCCCCTCGCCGCGGGCGTCGCGGTGGTCGCGGCGGCCCACGTGCTCGCCGGCACGCGGCTCTCGCTCCTGCACCTCGTGGGGTTGCTGCTGGTGGTCGCGGTGGGCTCCAACTACGCGCTCTTCTTCGATCGGATGGCGGTAGCGCGCGATGCCGCCACGCCGCGCACGCTCGCCTCGCTCGCCCTCGCCAACGCGACGACCGTCGCGAGCTTCGGCCTGATCGCGTTCTCCACCATCCCGGTGCTGCACGCGATCGGGTCCACGGTCGCCGCGGGGGCCTTCGCGACGCTGCTCTTCGCCGCCGCCTTCGCGCCGCGGCCCGCGGCGGACGGCGCATGAGCCTCGGCTACAATTCGCCCGGGAATGACGAGGCCCTGCGCACGCTGACCCACGCCACGGGAACGCACCCGCGCATCGCGCTCGGGCTCCTCTCGGGCGCCTACAGCACGCCGGAGGACCTGGTGCGCGAGGGCTTCCCCGAGGCGCTGGAGCGGCGCGGCATCGCGGTGCGGCTCGCCATGGTGGAGGTGCGGGCGGCGTACTTTTCCGACGGCTCGGTGGTGCAACGCATCCGCGAGGCGGTGGTCGAACCGGCACGCGTGGCCGGGTTGCGGCGCATCTGGCTCGCCGGCATCTCGCTCGGGGCGCTCGCGTGCCTCGCGTACGCGGCGCGCCACGGGGCGGAGGTCGAGCGCATGGCGCTTTTCTCTCCTTACCCGGGCACGCGCGACGTGCTGCGCGAGATCGAGGCCGCCGGAGGGCTCGAGCGGTGGCGCGCCGATGCCGCTCCGCCCGATGCGGAACGCGATGCGTGGCGGTGGCTGCGCGACGCGGGGCCGCGGGCAATGCAGGTCGACTGCTGGTTCGGATCGCGGGATCGCTTCGCGGACGGCCAGCGCCGGATGGCGAACCGCCTGCCGCCGCACGCGCGGCACGAAACCGCGGGCGCGCACGAGTGGGGGGATTGGCGGGCGATGTGGAACGACTTCCTGGAGCGCTACCGGCCGTGAGCACCACGCTCGAGGTTCGGCCGCGCAAGTCGCGCTGGCGTCCGACGCCGGTGGTCGCGGCATCGATGGGCCTGCACGGCGCGGCCGCGGCCTCGCTCTTCCTTGCGCCGCAAGCGTGGCCGTGGGCGGTGGGCGCCGTCGCCGCGAACCAGCTCGTGCTCGGCGCCTCGGGGCTCCTGCCGCGCATGGACTGGATCGGCCCGAACATGACGCGCCTGCCGCTCGCGGCGCGCGAGCGCGGCGAGTTCGCGGTCACGCTCGACGACGGGCCCGATCCCGAAGTCACGCCGCGCGTGCTCGACCTCCTCGATGCGCATCGCTGCACGGCGACCTTCTTCTGCGTCGGCAACCGCGTTCTCGAATATCCCGACCTGTGCCGCGAGATCGCACGCCGCGGCCACGCGGTGGAGAACCACTCCATGACGCACGGCCCGACCTTCGCGCTGCAGACGCTCGCCGGATACCGCCGCGAGGTGAACGAGGCGCAGGAGGCGATCGCGCGCACCACCGGATCCGCGCCGCGCTTCTTCCGCGCGCCGATGGGCTTCCGCAACCCGCTGCTCGATCCGGTGCTGCACGAAGCGGGATTGCAGCTCGCGGCGTGGACGCGCCGCAGCTACGACACGCGCGTGCGCGATCCCGCGGTCGTGGTGCGCCGCCTCGCGCGCCGCTTCGCCGCCGGCGACATCCTGCTGCTGCACGACGGCCACGCGGCCCGCACGCGCTCCGGCGTGCCGGTGCTGCTGGAAGCGCTGCCGCGCCTCCTCGAGGCGGCGCGCGCGCAAAGCCTCACGCCCGTCACGTTGCGCCACGCCACCGCGCCGTGAGCGCGGAGTTCTTCCGCGCGCTCGCACGCCGCGCGGCACGGCGCTATCCGCCCGCCGATCGCTTCGCGCGCCACTTCGCCTACTTCAAGCTCACGCGCGACCCGGTGTTCCGCCACCTCGTCGAAAGCGGCGTGCTCGCCGATCGCGCGCGCATCCTCGACCTGGGCTGCGGGCAGGGCGTGATCGAGGCGCTCATCGCCGCCGCGCGCGAATCCGCGGATGAATGGCCGCGCGCCTGGGCGCCGCCTCCGGCGCCGCGCCAGTTGCGCGGCATCGAACTCAACGGACGCGACGTGGAGCGCGCGCGCGCCGCCTGCGGCGGCGATGCGTCGCTCATCCACGGCGATATCCGCGATGCGGCGTTCGGGACCGCCGACACCATCCTGATCCTCGACGTGCTGCACTACATCGATCGCGGCGCGCAGGAGGCGGTGCTCGAACGCGCGTGGGAAGCCCTGGCCCCGGGCGGATCGCTCCTGCTGCGCGTGGCCGATGCACAGCCCACCTGGCGCTTCCGCGCCACCATCGCGATCGACCGCGGGTCGCTGCGCCTTCGCGGCAGGCGCCCCGGCCCCTACCACTGCCGCCCGCTCACCGAATGGATCGCGCGGCTGCAAGCGATCGGCTGGCAGGTCGAGCCGCGGCCGATGAGCGGCGGCACGCCGTTCGCGAACGTGCTCCTCGTCGCGCGCCGCCCGCCGGAGTCCCTCGCCCATTGAGCGGCTTGCCGCGACCGGCGGCGATCCTGTAGCTTCGATCCCCGTGCGTCCCCTCCTCATCACCGCGGCGACCGCGACGAGCTGCCTCGGCCGCGGCCTGGAAGCGCATCGCGCGGCGCTCGCCTCCGGCGCTTGCGGCCTCGCGCCTTGCCGCTTCGAGAGCGCCGACCTCGAGACCTGGGTGGGCGAGATCGCGGGCGTGGACGAGACGCGCATGCCGCGCGCGCTGGCCGCGTTCGATTGCCGCAACAACCGCGCCGCCGAAGCGGGCCTGGTGCAGGACGGCTTCGAGGATGCGGTGCGCGCGGCGGCGGCGCGTTGGGGCTCGCGGCGCGTGGGCGTGTTCCTCGGCACCAGCACCGCCGGCATCCTGCAGACGGAGCTCGCGTACCGGCGCCGCGATCCGCGAAGCGGCGCGCTCCCCGCCGACTTCGACTATCGCCGCACGCACAACGCGTTCTCGGTGGCCGAGTACGTCCGCGAGCGGCTCGCGCTCGCCGGCCCGTGCGCGGCGATCTCCACCGCGTGCTCCTCGAGCGCGAAGGCGTTCGCGTCGGCGGCGCGCTTCCTCTCGATCGGCGCGATCGACGCCGCGCTGGTGGGCGGCGTGGATACGCTCTGCCTCACCACGCTCTACGGGTTCGGCTCGCTCGACCTCCTGTCGCGCGCGCCGTGCCGGCCCTATGACGCGGAGCGCGACGGCATCTCCATCGGCGAGGCGGCGGCGTTCTTCCTGCTGGAGCGAGGCGACGACGCGAGCGCAAACGCGGATCGCATCGCGCTCCTCGGCGTGGGCGAATCGTCCGATGCGTGGCACATGTCGGCGCCGCATCCCGAGGGGCGCGGTGCGCTGATCGCGATGCAGGCGGCGCTTCGCGCGGCCGCGCTGGAGCCGGATGCCATCGACTACATCAACCTGCACGGCACCGGCACGCGCAGCAACGATGCCGCCGAGGACCGTGCGGTGAGCGCGCTCTTCGGCGGGCGCGTGCCGTGCAATTCCACCAAGGGCATGACCGGGCACGCGCTCGGCGCGGCGGGCGCGATCGAGGCGGCGCTGGCGCTCCTCGCCGTGCGCGACGGCCTCGTGCCGCCCGGCGTGGGCACGCGCCGCCTCGATCCGGAAGTGCGCGCGCGCTACGAGATCGCGGGCGCACGGCGCCGCGTCGATCGGGTGCTCAGCAACTCCTTCGGCTTCGGCGGCAGCAACTGCAGCCTGGTGATCGGCCGCGCCGGGGCGCGCGCATGAAGCTCGCCGCGCGCATCGAGGGGGTCGGGCTCGTCGGTCCCGGCCTCGCGGGCTGGAGCGCCTCGCGCGAGGTGCTCGCCGGACGCGCGCCCTATTCGCGCACCGCGGCCGAGGTGCCCGCGCCGCAGGGCCTGCCCGCCACCGAGCGGCGGCGCGCGGGCATCGCCGTGAAGCTCGCGCTCGCGGCCGGGCTGGAAGCGGCGAGCGCCGCGCGGCGCGATCCCGCCACGCTCGCCGCGGTGTTCGCCTCCTCGAGCGGCGACGGCGAGAACTGCCACGCGATCTGCGAGGCGCTCGCCTCCGACGATCGCCAGATCTCGCCCACGCGCTTCCACAACTCGGTGCACAACGCGCCGGCGGGCTACTGGGGCATCGCGACCGGCGCCACCGCGAGCACCGATTGCGTCGCCGCGTTCGACGCGAGCTTCGGCGCCGGATTGCTCGAGGCGCTGGCGCGCATCGCGGACAACCCCGCGCTCCCCGTGGTGCTGGTCGCCTACGACGCGCCCTACCCCGAGCCGCTGCGCAGCGCCCGCCCGGTGCCCGATCCGTTCGCGATGGCGATGGTGCTCGCGGCGGACGACGGCACCGGACCCGCGCTCGCGGTGTCGATGAGCGACGCGGCGCCCGACGCGATGCCCGATGCCGCGCTCGAGCGGCTGCGGCGCGAGATCCCGGCCGCGCGCGCGCTGCCGCTGCTCGCGTGCCTCGCGCGCGGCGCGGCGGAAACCGCGACGCTGGAATACCTCGAAGGCCTCGCGCTGCAGGTCGAGGTGCGCCCGTGAGCGGCAGCCTCGGCCGCGACTGGCTCGGCGCGCACCTGCCGCACCGCGGGGCGATGAGCCTCCTCGACGAGGTCGTGTCGTGGAGCGCCGAGCGCCTGCACGCGCGCGCGGTGAGCCACGCATCTGCCGCGAATCCGCTGCGCCTCGACGGGCGCCTGCCGATCGCGATCGCCATCGAGTACGGCGCACAGGCGGCCGCGGCCCACGGCGCGCTGGCTGCCGACGGAACGCCCGCGAACGCCGGGTTCCTCGCGAGCGTGCGCGGCGTGACGTTCCATGCCTCGCGGCTGGACGACATCGGCGCGCCGCTCGACATCGAGGTGGAGCGCGCGGGCGAAGGCGCCGGCGCGGTGCTCTACGGCTTCCGCGTGAGCGCCGCGGGACGCCTCCTCGCCGAGGGGCGCGTCGCCATCGTGCTCGACGCGCCGCTCGCATCGGCAGGGATCGAATGACGCGCCGCGCGCTCGTCACCGGCGGCAGCGGCGCATTGGGCGCCGCGCTCTGCCGGCGCCTCGCCGCGGCGGGCCACGAGGTGATCGTGCATGCGCATCGCAATCGCGCGCAGGCCGAGGCGCTCGCGGGCGCCCTCGTCGATGCGGGCGGGCGCGCGCGCGCGATCGCCTTCGACGTGGCGGATGGCGACGCGACGCGATCGGCCCTCGAGGCGCTGCTCGAGGCGGGCGCCATCGACATCGTCGTGAACAACGCGGGCATCCACGACGACGCGCCGTTCGCCGGCATGTCGCGCGAGCAATGGGATCGCGTGCTCGCCGTGTCGCTCGACGGCTTCTACAACGTGACGCGCCCGCTGGTGATGCCGATGGTGCGCGGGCGCTGGGGCCGCATCGTGAGCATCACGTCGGTCGCCGCGCAGCTCGGCAATCGCGGCCAGGCGAACTACGCCGCGGCGAAGGGCGCGATCCACGCCGCCACCAAATCGCTCGCGCTGGAGCTCGCGAGCCGCGGCGTCACCGTGAACGCGGTGGCGCCGGGCCTCGTCGCGACGCCCGCCACCGAATCGATCTTCGATCGCGCCGCCATCGAGCGCCTGGTCCCGATGCAGCGCGCCGGCACGCCCGAAGAGGTCGCGCACCTGGTCGCCTTCCTCGCCTCCGACGAGGCGAGCTACATCACCGGCCAGGTGATCGGCATCAACGGCGGGATGGCGTAAGCGGAAGGGAGAACCTGCGCCACAAGAGCACCGGCAGGCGGGCGAGGAAGCCGAACACCAGGCGCGTGTGCATGCCGGAGAGGAGCACGTTGTCGCGCCAGTAGTTGAAGTGCGAGACGCCGCCCTCCTCGGGCTTGAGGTAGCGCACCGGCGCGGGGACATTCACCGGGCGCGCGCCGCGCCAGACGATGCGCACCGCGACCTCCGGATCGAAATCGAAGCGCCGCATCCAGCCGCTCTCGCGCATCACCGCGATGAGGTCGGCGATCGGATACACGCGGAAGCCGAAGAGCGAGTCGCCGATGCCGGCCCACAGCGTCTCCACGTTCGCCCACCAGTTGGAGATCTTGCGCCCGCGCAGCCGGATCTTCGGCGCGCTCGCGTCGAACACCGGATCGCCGAGGATGAGGGCCGAAGGCTCGGCCGCGGAGCGCGCCATGAATTCCGGGATGCACGCCGCCGGATGCTGGCCGTCCGAATCCATCGTGAGCACGTGCGTGAAGCCCTCGCGCGCGGCGAGCTCCGCGCCGTGCAGCACCGCCCAGCCCTTGCCCTGGTTCCTCGGCAGCACCACCACGCGCAGTCCGGGATCCTCGCGCGCGAGCGCCTCGAGCTTCTCCGGCGTGCCGTCGTTGCTGCCATCGACCACCACCCACACCGGCGACCAGTATTGCCGCGCGCCGCGCACCGTCTCGAACACCATCGGCCCCGGGTTGTAGCTCGGGATCAGGACCAGGTGCGTCGCGGAGCGGCGCGGCTCGCTCATCGCCGCCGCTCCCCGAGCGCGTCCACCGGCACGCGCTCGCTCGACTCGTGGAACACCCATGCGAACGCGACGCCGGCGGCGAAATAGCGCTTCGACGTGACGAGCGGGCTCGACGCGAATGCGGCGCCGGCGAGCGTGTCGTAGCGCGCGAAGCCGCCGACCCAGAACCTCGGATAGCGCTTCGAGAGCGCGGCGATGAACTGCATGCCCGCGTATCCGCCGCCCGGCCGGTACGCGGGACGCTCGATCGTCGCGAAAGCGTCCGGCACCTCGTAGTAGTAGCGGTTGTAGCGCCGGTCGGTGAACACCGGGCCCGCGAGCAAGCCCAGGTTCCAGCCGGCATATCCGAAAGGATCGGCCACATCCAGGTTGAGATGCGGCGCGAACTGGCCGCCGATGAAGCGCGGATGCGATTGCACCGTGATCGCGGCGCGCACCGGCAGGCGCAGCTCCAGGCGCGACTCGCGGTCGCGCGCTTCCCAAAGCCCGATGTCGAGCGAGGGGCCCAGCTCCACGCTCGCCTTGAGGTCCGGCATCCCCTCGCGCACCGGCTCGCGCGAGCTATCGACGGGAAGCGACGCGCCCAGGCTCATGTTGAGCTCGGCGCGCTCGCTCTCGAAGAACACGCCGCGCAAGCCGTGGCGATCCTGGCGCAGGAACCGGCCCCGGTAGACGAGGTATGGAAACGGCAGCGCGTAGGGGCGCGACTTCGACGCGCCGCGGTAATCGGGGAAGTCGAGCACCGTCACGCCCGCGCCCGCCTCCCACAGCGGCTCCTCGTCGGCCCATGCGGAGGTTCCATGCGAGCACGCGGCAAGCATCGCGCCGGCGAGGAGGACGAGGGATCGCCTCACCGCGGCGCCGCCGGGGCCGGCATTTCCGAATCGTCGCGGATGTTGTACGCGCGCCGCCGCATCGCGCGCAGCGAGCGGCGCAGGTGCACGAGCGAGAAGGCGTAGTAGACCGCGCGGAACGCCATCAGCCCGCGGCGGATCGGCGTGCGCCCGAAGATGTCGCCGGCGAGCACCGAGAGCAGCGCCTTCTTCATGCCGAGGCGGTCGCTGGGCGCCATGAAGAGGTCGCGCATCGTGGGATTGGTGACGCGGTAGATGAACCACGAGAACTGCTTCGGCCCCACGCGCATCACGTGCTCGAAGCGCTTGCGCGCCGCCGCTTCGCGTGCCGGCTCCGCGAGGCGCGCGTGGACGACGTCCGCGGCCGCGAAGGCGCTGTTCATCGCGAGCATCACGCCGGAGGAGAACACCGGATCGATGAAGGCGTACGCGTCGCCCACCATCACGTGGTTCTCGCCCTGGCAGGCGGTGCAGTGGTAGGAGTAGTTGCCGGTCGCCTCGGGCTCGGCGATGAGCTCCGCGCCCGCGAGCCGCTCGGCGAGCTGCGGGCACATCGCGATGGTCTCGAGGAAGTACTCGCGCACCGGCTTCTTGCGGCTCTTCATGTAGTACGGCCACACCACCGCGCCCACGCTGGTCACGCCCTCCTTCAGCGGGATGAACCAGAACCAGCCGTGGTCGAACCAGAAGATGATGATGTTGCCTTCGTCGCGCCCGGCGTCGCGCCTGGCGTCGCGGAAGTGGCCGAAGATCGCGGAGCTGTTGTGCCTCGGGTTGCGCTGCTTGATCTTCAACCGGTTGGCGAAGAGCGTGTCGCGGCCCGTCGCGTCCACCAGGAACTTCGCGCGCCACTCGTGCACGCTTCCATCGGCGAGGGTCGCGCGCACCCACGGCGGCGAGGCGCGATCGCCGAGGTGGAACTCGCGCACGCGGCAGTTCTCGCGCGCTTCGGCGCCCACCGCGGCGGCGCGCCGGAAGAGGATCTCGTCGAAGGCCGAGCGGCGCACGTGGTAGGCCTTCGGCATCGAGGGATCCATCGCATCGGCGAACTGGAAGCCGGAGATGGAGTCGTGCCATGGCGAGACGAAGACCGCGCCCCATTTGTCCATGCCGATCGCTTCCATCTCGCGCGCGACGCCGAGCTTCTCGAAGAGCGGCACGTTGGCGGGCAGCAGCGATTCGCCGATGTGGAAGCGCGGATGGGCGCTCTTTTCCAGGAGCGCCACGCGGTGGCCGCGCTGCGCGAGGAGCGTGGCGGCGGTGGAGCCGCCCGGCCCGCCGCCGATGACGACCACATCGCACTCGGTGACGGCATCGGCCGGGGGCGGTTGTTCCTGCAAGCGCTTCTCCTTGGGGCTGCGGAGGATTGTATCGGACGATACTTTGTCCACGGGAAGGCGTGGCGGTTCGCGGGAGCCAGCGAGAGCGTTACTCCTTCCAGCAGGGATCGAGGCGGTCGAGCTTTCGCAGGATGCCGGGCCAGGCGATCATGCCGCCCGCGCCGCGCAGCACCTGCTTCGAGGCGGCGCGGATGCCGTCGAGGATCGGTTGCGCGATGGGCACCAGCTCGCCGCCGCCCGCCTGTGCGCGCACCTGCACCTCGCACGCCTTCTGCAGGATGTACATGAAGAGGAAGGCGTCGGCGACCGTCTCGGCGCAGGCGAGGAGCCCGTGGTTGCGCAGGATCAGGTTCTGCTTGTCGCCGAGGTCGCGCACCAGGCGCGCTTTCTCCTCGGGGTTCAGCGCCACGCCTTCGTAGTCGTGGTAGGCGAGGCTCGCCAGCGGGAAGAGCGATTGCTGCGAGAGGGCAAGCAATCCGGCCTTCTGGCAGGAGACCGCCACCCCTTCGACGGTGTGCAGGTGGATCACGCACTTCGCATCGGCGCGCGCCTCGTGCACCGCGCCGTGGATGGTGAAGCCCGCGGGGTTGATCTCGAAGGGGGACTCCATCACCTTGCGCCCGGCGAGGTCCACCTTCACGAGGCTGGACGCCGTGATCTCCTCGAACATCATCCCGTAGGGGTTGATGAGGAAGTGGTGCTCGGGCCCGGGCACGCGCGCCGAGATGTGGGTGAAGACCAGGTCGTCCCAGCCGTGCATCGCCACCGCGCGGTAGGCGGCGGCGAGGTCGCGGCGGACGGCCCATTCCTCGGCGGGCACCTGGCCGCGCACCGAGCGGACGAGTGCAGGATCGGCGTGCATGAAATAATATTACCCTCATGGCCATCGCCGTCGACCGGATCGACCACCTCGTGCTCACGGTGTTCGACATCGACCGCACGATCGACTTCTATGCGCGCGTGCTGGGCATGGAGCCCATCGCGTTCGCCGGCGGGCGCCGCGGCCTGGCATTCGGGCGCCAGAAGCTGAACCTGCACCAGTCGGGCCGCGAGTTCGAGCCCAAGGCGTTGAAGCCCACGCCCGGCTCCATCGACCTGTGCTTCGCCACCGAGACGCCGCTGGAGGAAGTGATCGCGCACGTGAAGGGCTGCGGCGTCGTGATCGCGCAAGGCCCGGTGCAGAAGACGGGTGCGCTGGGGCCGATGATGTCGATCTATTTCCGCGATCCCGACGGCAACCTGATCGAGGTGTCGAACTACTCCGCCGCGCCGCCGGCCGCGGCCGCCGGGTGAGCGCCGCCGATCCCCCGGCCGTCGCGCCGGATCTCGCGAGCCTGCGCAAGGACTACGCGCTGAAGACGCTCGACGAGCGCGACGTCGACCGCGAGCCGCTCAAGCAATTCGGCGTGTGGATGGTGGAAGCGATCCACGCGCAGGTGCCCGAGCCCACCGCGATGACGCTCGCCACGGCGGACGGGAACGGACGCCCCGCGGCGCGCATCGTGCTCCTGAAGGGCATCGATCCGAAGGGCTTCGTGTTCTACACCAACTACGAGAGCCGCAAGGGGCGCGACCTCGCCGCCAATCCGGCGGCGGCGGTGACCTTCCTCTGGAAGGAGCTCGAGCGCCAGGTGCGCATCGAGGGCCGCGTGGAGAAGGTGAGCGGCGAGGAATCCGACGCCTACTTCGAGACGCGCCCGCTCGGCTCGCGCATCGGGGCGTGGGCCTCGCCGCAAAGCCGGCCGATCGACGGGCGCGAATGGCTCGAGGCGCGCTGGGCCGACTTCGCCGGCCGCTACGGCGACGCCCCGCCGCGTCCGCCGCATTGGGGCGGCTACCGCCTGATGCCGGACTACGTCGAGTTCTGGCAGGGACGCGCGAGCCGCCTGCACGACCGCATCGTCTATCGCCGCGAGGCCAATGCCTGGCGCATCGAGCGCGTCGCCCCATGACGCGCATGACGCCTTTCGACATGAAGTGCCTCGACGCCGAGCGCCTCACCGGCGAGGCGCTCGAGCGCTCATTGGAGCAGATGCTCGCCGAGCACGCGCAGGGCGAGGAGATCTGGGTGTTCGGCTACGGCTCGCTGATGTGGAACCCCGGCTTCGAATGGGACAAGAAGCGCGTCGCCACGGTGTACGGCTACCACCGCAGCTTCTGCCTTTGGTCGCGCATCAACCGCGGCACGCCCGAGAGCCCCGGGCTCGTCCTCACGCTCGAGCAGGGCGGGAGCTGCCGCGGCCTCGCTTTCCGGTTGACGAAGGGCCACGATCGCGAGGAGCTCACGCGCCTCTGGACGCGCGAGATGTCGATGGGCTCGTACCGCCCCCGCTGGCTCGAATGCCGTTGCGGCGACGAGACGTTCGAGGCGCTCGCGTTCGTCGTGAACCGCCGCTGCACCGGCTATGCGGGCAAGCTGCCGATCGACACGATGGTGCACACGATCGCGACCGCGCACGGCAAGTACGGGCCGTGTGCCGAATACCTCTTCCGCACCGAAGCCGCGCTCCTGGATCACGGCATCCGCGACGAGCGCGTGAAGCTCCTCGCCGAGCGCGTGCGCGCGCACATGCAGGCCGCGTAAAGCGCTCCCTCTCCCTTGGGAGAGGGTCGGGGAGAGGGTCGGTCTTTAATCCGGAATCAGCAACAATGCCGTCCCCCAGAACGCCACGCCCGGCTTCCACGCGGTGCCGACGATCCAGCCACGGTCGTTGATGCCCAGCGGCGTGAAGGTCTGCCAGCCGCCGGCGCGCATCGCCGGCAGGTCGTTCAAAGTGGTGATCGCGCCGTCCTCGTAGAGCAACGCGTCGCCCGTATCCTGGTGGCTGCACACGATGTCGCCGCGATCGTTGACGGCGCCCGGCACGCAGCGCTCGATCAGCCTCTCGGGGGCGCCGCCGCTCGCATGCCAGCGCACCATGAAGAATCGTCCTGCGCCGTCCTCCGCGCGCCCGACGATGTCGCCGCGGTTGTTGATCGCGTCGGCCATCGTGATGCGCCCGCCCAGCGTCTCGAGATCGCGCAGGGCGCCGTTGTCCCAGAGGACCGCGTGCGTGGCGTTGGTGGTTCCGACCTGGGAATAGCCCACCGCGATGCCCGCATCGTTGATGCCGACCGCCGCCGCTTCCGAAGCATCCAGCGTGGGCAGCGTGTGGATGGCGCCGTCGCGAAACAGGAACGGCCAGTCGTTGCCCGAGCCGAGCGCGCCGCCGGTCCAGAACTGCCCGACGATGTCGCCGCGCGCGTTGATGCCGCGCGCCTGCCCGACCACCTGCAGCGAGCTCGCCACGCCCTCGACCCATTGCGTCGCGATGCCGTCCGCCGTGCCCACGATCGTGCCGCGCTCGTTGATGTCCCAGGTGGCGGTATCGCGGCCCGCCGCCGAGCCGATGTCCTGGCGCACGCCGTGGCGCCAGACGTACGCGTCGCCGATGACGCTGAAGATGCCCTGCAGGGTGAGGGTGCCGCCGACGACATCGCCGGCGTTGTTCAGCGCGCGCGCATATCCGCCGCCGGGCGAATCCGGCGTGATCTCCACCACCGTCCATTGCCGCGCGCGCTCGGCGAACGCGACGCTGGAAAGCAGGCAAACAGTGACCACGATCCAGCGGCCGAAGCGCGCCGCGAATGAGCTGTGCCGTTCCATGGACGCTCCGACTCGGAAGGAGGGGAGCCTCAATCTCTCGCGCGAAGATTGCGTGTCATCCCGGCGCAGGCTGGTCCGGCCGGGCCATGGAGGCCGGTCACACGTTCGCGCGCGGGTCGTTCTTCGCGAGGCGCGAGAGCAGGTAATCGACTTCCGCGCGCGCCGCGGGCGTGAGCTGCGCGCCGGGCTTCCTCAAGGTGTCGGAAGCGATGATGCCGCGCCGCATCAGCACGTACTTGCGCACGGCGAGGCCGGGACCGGGCTGCTGCTCGTAGCGGATCAGCGGCAGGTGCGCATCGAAGAGGTCGTGCGCCTCATCCCGCTTGCCTTCCTTCGAGAGCCGCACCACGTCCACCAGCATGTCGGGGAAGCAGTAGCCGGTGTTCGCCCCGTCGGCGCCGCGCTCCATCTCGAAGTCGAGAAAGAGCGCGTTGTTGCC
>JAICTR010000119.1 GCA_025936275.1 Burkholderiales bacterium | reverse complement strand
GGGACAGGTTCAAAAACTAACCTGACCCCATTTCCGCACTTCCGTGCTAGCGCGACCACTCCGGGTGCTGCTCGTGCAGCTCCCGGTGCTGCTCGATGAGCACCTGGTAGAAGGAAAGCCGCTCGGCGCCGATCTCGCCGCGTCCCGCCGCCTCGATCACCGCGCAGCCGGGCTCGCCGAGATGCGCGCAGTCGTTGAACTTGCAGCGCCCGAGGTAGGGGCGGAACTCGCGCATCGCCTCGCCGATCTGGGCCTCGGTGAGGTGGAAGAGCCCGAACGACTGGAAGCCCGGCGTGTCGATGATCGCCGTGTCGCGATCGAGCCGGTAGAGGCGCGAGAAAGTGGTGGTGTGGGTGCCGCTTTCGAGCGAGGCGGTGAGGTCGCCGACGCGCGCCACCTCGTTCATGAGGAGCGCATTCACGGTGCGCGACTTGCCCATGCCGCTCTGGCCGACGAGCAGCGTGAAGTTGCGCTCAAGGTGCGGCAGCAGCGGCGAGACGTCCTCGCGCGCGGACATCGAGATCACGGTGTACCCGATGCGCTCGTAGGGCTGGAGCGCCTTGCGTGCCTGCGCATGCGCGGGAAGATCCGACTTGTTGAGCGCGACAATCACCGGGATGCGTGCCGCCTCGCAGGCGACCAGGCTCAGGTTGAGGAACGCCTCGCTGTAGGGCGGCTGCGGGGCGAGCAGGATCACCACCTGGTCGACGTTGGCGGCGAGGGTCTTCTCGCGCCACTGGTCGGAGCGGTAGAGCAGGTTCCTGCGCGTGCCCACGCGCTCGATCGAGCCCTGCGCGGGCCCGGTGAGGCGCACCTCGACGAAATCGCCGCAGGTCGCGTCCTGCTTCTTGCCCTTGCGCGTGCAGACGAGCTGGCGGCGATCGGCGAGGTCGACCAGGAACTCGCGGCCGAAATCCGCGACGACGCGTCCCTCGACGACGACCTGTTCTTCTCTTTCCCTGCGGGTCGTCATCTACGGCCGAGGAACCACAGATGAACACGGATGAACACAGATGGTCCTCGAAATGCGAAGGTGTTTTCGAAGAATTCCATATCCTGTTCGAAATCGCGGCGGTTTCGAATCGGATGGAAAGCTATCTGTGTTCATCTGTGTTCATCTGTGGTTCCCATCGCCCTTGCGTCAGATCTCGAACAGCGCATCCAGCTTGGCGGCGCAGATGAAGTCGTTCCCGGAGAGGCCGCCGATCGCGTGCGTCACGTACGAGACGCGGCAGCGGTTGTAGCCCACCAGCATGTCGGGGTGGTGGTCCTCGCGATGCGAGACCCACGCGGCGGCGTTCACGAACGCCATCGTCTGGTAGTAGTTCGCGAATTCGTACGTCTTCGCGATCGCCCCGTCGGCCAGGGCCCAGCCCGGCAGGCCCTTGAGCAGCGGCTTGATCTGCTCGGGCGTGAGCGGCGCGACGCCGCCCTCGCAGGGCTTGCATTTCTGGCGGGCGAGCTCGTTCATGGGCGCTCCGGTTCGCGTCCGCGGCCCGCCCGTCGCGTGATCTCGCGGGCGCCGCGTTCGCGGGCGTTGCTCAGAAGGTCGATTGCGCTTCGCGGCCTCGGCGCAGGTGGTCGATGCGCAGCGCCGCCGGGGGATGCGAATCATACACCAGCGAATGCAGCGGATCCGGCGTGAGCGTGGAGGCGTTGTCGCGGTAGAGCTTCGCGAGCGCGCTCACCAGGTCGGCCGCGCTCGCATGGCTCGCCGCGAACGCGTCCGCCTCGAACTCCTGGCGGCGCGCCATGAAACTCGAGAGCGGCTGGAAGGGGAACGTGAACACCGGGACGATGAGCGCGAAGCCGGCGAGCGCGGCGCCGATGTGCGGCGCGTCCAGGTGCAGCGCGCGGTAGAACGCGGGCTCGCCGTAGAGCCAGCCGAGGATCGCGAGCAGCACCAGCGCGAGCGCGAAGCGCAACAGCAGGAGCCGCGGGATGTGCCCGCGCGCGAAGTGGCCCAGCTCGTGCGCGAGCACCGCCTCGATCTCGGCCGGCGTGAGGCGCTCCATCAGCGTGTCGAAGAACACGATGCGCTTGTTCACGCCGAAGCCCGTGAAGTAGGCGTTGCCGTGGCTCGAGCGGCGCGAGCCGTCCATCACGAACAGGCCCTCGGCGCGGAAGCCGCAGCGCCTGAGCAGCGCCTCGATGCGCGTGCGCAGCTCCCCCTCCTCGAGCGGCGCGAAGCGGTTGAAGAGCGGCGCGATCCAGCGCGGGAAGATCGTGACCAGGAGCAGCGTGAACACGAGCCACGCGAGCCACGCATAGAGCCACCAGTAGGTGCCGGTGCGTGCGACCAGCCAGAAGATCGCGAGCAGCAGCGGCGCGCCGAGGAGCGCCGCGAGGAGCGCGCCCTTCGCGAGGTCGGCGAGGAAGAGCGTGGGCGTGGTGCGGTTGAAGCCGTGGCGCGCTTCGATCACGAAGGTGCGGTAGGCCTCGAACGGGAGCGCGGCGAGCGCGCTCACGAACATCACGCCGAACACGGTGGCGAGCTCGCGGGCGTGGCCGTCGCCCAGGACGCGCTCGGAGAGCGCGTCGATCATCGCGACCCCGCCGCCGATGGTGAGCGCGAGGAGCACCACCCCGTCCACGAACCACGTCTCGATCAATCCGAGGCGTTGCTTGTCCAGCGTGTAGTCCGCGGCCTTGCGGTGCGCCTCGAGCGGGATCACCGCCGCGAAGTCGGTGGGAACCGTGTTGCGGTGGAGCGCGACGTGGCGTGCCTGGCGAACGCCCAGCCAGGTCCGCCACCCGAGGGCGGCGAGCACGAAGGCGGAGAAGACGGCGGAGAAGGCGTTGGCGCTCACGATGTCTGGAAGGTGCGCACGCGTCGTGACACAATCGACGGCTCACTCGAATCCCGGATCCCATGGCACAAGTCACGCCCGACAGGACCCCGCTGGTCTGGATAGACATGGAGATGTCCGGCCTCGTTCCCGACCGCGACCGCATTCTCGAGGTGGCGATGGTCGTCACCGACGCCGACCTCAATACCGTCGCCGAGGCGCCGGTCTACGTGCTGCACCAGCCCGATGGGGTGCTCGAGGCGATGGATTCGTGGAACAAGTCGACCCACGGAAAGTCCGGGCTGGTCGAGAAGGTGCGCGCCTCCACGCTCGACGAGGCCGAGGTCGAGCGGCGCCTCATCGAGTTCCTGAAGCCGCTCGTGGCGCCCCGCACCGCGCCGCTCTGCGGCAACACCGTGCACCAGGACCGCCGCTTCATGGCGCGCTACATGCCGCTCTTCGAGCAATACCTGCACTACCGCCTCGTGGATGTCTCGACGTTGAAGGAGCTCGCGCGGCGCTGGCGGCCCGAGGTCCTGCAGGGGATCGCCAAGGAGGGGCGCCACGAGGCGCTCGCCGACGTGTACGAGTCGATCGAGGAGCTCAAGCACTACCGCGCGACTTTCCTGCGCGTCGACCCCGTCGATCCCGCCGCCTGAGCGTTCCTCACGCATCGCGCGCCCAGTCGCGCGAGCGCTCCACGGCGCGCTTCCACTCTCCGAGCCGCTCGCGCGCGGCCTCGCGCGGCATGCGCGGCTCGAAGGTGCGCTCCGCCGACCAGAGCGACGCGATCTCGGCCTCGTCCTTCCAGAATCCGACGCCCATGCCGGCGAGGTACGCGGCGCCGAGCGCGGTGGTCTCGGTCACCCGCGGCCGCACCACCGGCACGCCGAGGAGGTCGGCCTGCGTCTGCATCAGCAGGTCGCTCGCGCTCGCGCCGCCATCGACGCGCAGCTCGGTGAGCGCGATGCCCGAATCGGCGGCCATCGCCTCGATCAGCTCCGCGCTCTGGAAGGCGATCGCCTCGAGCGTGGCGCGGGCGAGGTGCGCGCGCGTCGTGCCGCGCGTGATGCCGACGATCGTGCCGCGCGCATGCGGATCCCAGTACGGCGCGCCGAGGCCCGCGAGCGCCGGGACGAAATGCACGCCGCCCGCATCGGCGACGCTCGAGGCGAGCGCGTCGATCTCGGACGCGTGGCCGATGAGCCCCAGCCCGTCGCGCAGCCACTGGATCGCGGCGCCCGCCACGAAGACGCCGCCTTCGAGCGCGTACGAGACCTTGCCGCCGTGAAGCCACGCGACGGTCGCCACCAAGCCGCTTTTCGACGCGGCGATGGCTTCGCCGGTATTCATCAGCGCGAAGCAACCGGTGCCGTAGGTGTTCTTCGCCATGCCGGGCCGCAGGCATGCCTGGCCGAAGAGCGCCGCCTGCTGGTCGCCCGCCATGCCGGCGATCGGCACGCCCGCGGGCAGGCCCTCGCACGACGAGCGTGCAATCGGGCCGCTGGTCGCGGCGACGCGCGGCAGCAAGGCGCGGGGCACGCGGAAGAGTGCGAGCAGCTCCTCGTCCCAATCCATGCGATGGATGTCGTAGAGCAGCGTGCGCGACGCGTTCGACGCGTCGGTCACGTGCTCGCGCCCGCCGGTGAGCTGCCACGCGAGCCAGCAATCGATGGTGCCGAAGGCGAGCTCGCCCGCGGCGGCGCGCTCTCGTGCGCGCGGCACATGGTCGAGGAGCCACTCGAGCTTGGTGCCGGAGAAGTACGGATCGATCACGAGACCCGTCTTGCGCGCGATCATGCTCGCGCGGCCGGCCTGTCGCAACGCGTCACATCGCGACGCGGTGCGTCGGTCCTGCCACACGATCGCGTTGTGCACCGGGCGGCCCGTGGCGCGCTCCCAGAGCACGGTGGTCTCGCGCTGGTTGGCGATGCCGAAGGCCGCGAGGTCGTCGCGAGACAGGCGCGCCGCCTCGATGGCGCGCGCGGCGACCGCGCGCTGGCTCTCCCAGATCTCGAGCGCGTCGTGCTCGACCCAGCCGGGTTGCGGGAAAATCTGGCGGAATTCTTGCTGGGCAATGCCGAGGATGCGTCCGTCATGCCCGAAGGCGATGGCGCGCGAGCTGGTGGTGCCCTGGTCGAAGGCGAGCACGGCCTTCATTTGCAATGGAAAATGGGCTCCGACCCTTTGGTTCTCGCGGCGATGATACGTTAAACTCCGCCCCGGACTGCCGGAATCTCAGGAGGGTTCCGTGGGACTCTTAGACGATCTCAAGAAACAGGCGGACGCGCTCAAGGCGCAGGACGTCGACCGGACCGAAAGCATGCGCGCCACCGCCGTCGCGGTGGACCACGCGCTGCGCCGCTCCTTCCTGTATCTCAACGACCTCGGCAAGCAGCTGAACGTCGTCCAGATGCCGAGCCCGTTCGCGTTCGAGCTGCCCACCGTGGGCAAGATCGAGGGCCTGATCATCAAGGACTTCTTCTGCGACTTCCGCTCCAAGCATTTCATCGACAAGGATTACTACGGCGAGGTGCAGGTCGGATACCGCTGTTGGTCCGAGAACGTGCTCACCGTGAAGAAGGGCCCGGACGAGATGGAAAAGTTCCGGGACATCCTCTGGCAGTCGAACATCGAGCACAAGAGCGAGCAGTTCAGGAACGAGCGCAAGGTCATCACGCACGAGGTCTTCAAGGTCAAGTGCGACTTCCGCGTGCAGGCGAAGATCGACGGCGACCACGAGTCGGGCAAGCTCAAGATCGTCACCAAGAACGTCGGTGATTTCACGGTCGACCTCTTCAACCTCCTCGCGCCGGAGATGAACGACGTCGGCGTGGAGGAGTTCGCGAAGTTCTTCATCGGCCGGCCGAACAAGTGGGTGGAGACGGTGAAGCGTTCCGCGCTGTCCGCGCGCACCGCGACCATCCCGCCGCGTCCGCGCACCGAGCCGCAGTACGTGGTTCAGGCGGCGGCGCCCGAGCCCTCGGCGGAAGAGAAGCGCGGCCTCCTCGGCTCGTTGAAGTCCCTCATCCGCAAGGAATAGCCGCTTCCAGGCGAACCCGGCGATGGCGCGCCTGCGGATCCTGGTCGGCACGCGCAAGGGGCTTTTCGTCCTCGGCGCCGATCGCGCGCGCCGCAAGTGGTCGATGCAGGGGCCGCATTTCCTCGGGCAGGTCGTGAACCACGCGGTGCTCGATCCGCGCGACCGGCGCACGATGCTCGCCGCGGTTCGCGCCGGCCACCTCGGGCCGACGGTGTATCGCTCCGACGATGGCGGCCGCTCATGGCAGGAAAGCGCGAAGCCGCCCGCGTTCGGCAAGGCGGCGCCCGGCGAGCCGGGCGAATCGGTGAGCCACGTCTTCTGGCTCACGCCGGGCGCGGCGAGCGAGCCGGGCCGCTGGTACGCCGGCACCTCGCCGCAGGGCCTCTTCGTTTCCGAAGATGCGGGGCGCACGTGGCGCGGCATCGACGGCTTCAATGCGCACGCGCAACGCCGCAGCTGGATCGGCGGCACGCAGGATGCGCCGCCCGATGGCGGCACGCTGCATTCCATCAACCTCGATCCCGCGGATCCGCGCCACCTCTACATCGGCATGTCGGCCGGGGGTGCGTTCGAGTCGCACGATGCGGGAGAGACGTGGACGCCGCTCAACCGCGGCTGCGCCGCGGATTTCCTGCCCGATCCCGATCCCGAATACGGTCACGACGTGCATTGCCTGCGCGTGCATCCGCGAAGCGGCGATCTCTACCAGCAGAACCACTGCGGCATCTATCGCTTCGATCGCGTGCAACGCCGCTGGGATCGCATCGGGCGCGCGATGCCCAGGCGCATCGGCGACGTGGGCTTCCCGCTGGTGCTGCACCCGCGCGACCCGCAGACGCTGTGGGTCTTCCCGATGGACGGCGGGACGGTGTGGCCGCGGGTGCCGATCGACGGCAAGCCCGCGCTCTACGGGAGCCGCGACGCGGGGGCGAGCTGGCAGCGCCTCGATGCCGGATTGCCGCGCGCGCAGGCGTGGTTCACGGTGAAGCGCCAGGCGATGTGCGCCGATGCGCTCGATCCCGTCGGCCTCTACTTCGGCACCACGGGCGGCGAGGTGTGGGCGAGCTTCGACGAGGGCGCGCGCTGGGATTGCCTGTGCCTGCACCTGCCGCACGTCTATTCGGTGGAAGCGGCGCTCGCCGATTGAAGGTCGTCCTGCCCACGCCGCTCGCGGAGTACACCGCGCACCGCCGCGAGGTCCAGGCGAGCGGCGCGACGCTGGCGCTCCTCCTCGCCGACCTCGACCGGCGCTATCCCGGCATCCGCTTCCGCATCGTCGACGAGCAGGACGCGATCCGGCCGCACATCAAGATCTTCGTG
Organism: Burkholderiales bacterium; assembly: GCA_025936275.1. GTDB lineage: Bacteria > Pseudomonadota > Gammaproteobacteria > Burkholderiales > Usitatibacteraceae > Usitatibacter. The sequence continues at coordinate 736 of JAICTR010000119.1, read as the reverse complement.
AACCGCGTGCAGGAGCCCGACCTCGCCCGCCGGCTCCAACCGGCCGACGAGGTGCTGGTCGTCGCGGCGCTCTCCGGAGGCTGATACCATTGGCCCTTCGCGCGGACCGGCGTCACGACCAAAAACGTCCGCGAAAACGACTGGAGAGGGGGATTCCCGAATGATCCGCAAAAAATTCGTCGCGCTTGCCGTGCTGGCCGGTTTCGCCGCCGCCTCGGCGATGGCGCAGACGCAGATCCAGTGGTGGCATTCCATGGCGGGCGCCAACGGCGACAAGGTGAACGACCTCGCCAACAAGTTCAACGCCACGCAGAACCGCTACAAGATCGTGCCGGTGTACAAGGGCAGCTATCCCGAGTCGATGACCGCGGCGATCGCCGCGTTCCGCGCCGGCAACGCGCCCGCGATCCTGCAGGTCTTCGAGGTCGGCACGGCGACGATGATGGCGGCCAAGGGCGCCGTGATCCCGGTGTACAAGCTCATGAAGGACGCCGACGAGCCGTTCAACCCGAAGGCCTACATCGGCCCGGTCGCCGGCTACTACACCGACGCGAAGGGCAACATGCTGTCGTTCCCCTTCAACAGCTCGACGGCGATCTTCTACTGGAACAAGGACGCGTACAAGAAGGCGGGCCTCGATCCGGAGAAACCGCCCAAGACGTGGAAGGAGTTCCTCACGATCGTGGACAAGCTGCAGGCCTCGGGCCAGCAGTGCGCATACACGACGTCGTGGCCG
>JAICTR010000097.1 GCA_025936275.1 Burkholderiales bacterium | reverse complement strand
TCGCGCGGATGCCGCGCTCCAGCGCCCACGCCTCGAAGTCGAAACCGTGCGGATTGGCGAGCCCGCGCGGGCGCTTGAGGCGCACGGTGAATCGCCAGCGCTCGCAGGCGGCGACGTGCCTCGTTTCTTCGCCCTCGTCGTACCAGGCGAGCGAGAGCGTGCGCGGCCATCGCTCCGTGGATCGCGCGTCGCGCCCATTCCACGATTCGACCTCGAAGAGGAAGCGCGTCGCGCGTGCGCGCGGCTGCGGCAACCCCGCGACGATGCCGGTGACGACCATGTCGCGGCCTTCCATCGCGGCGGGGAGCGCCTCGGCGAGGCGAAGCTCCGCGCGCCACGCGCCATATCCCCAGCCGAGGAAGGCCCCGCAGACGGACGCTAGCAACGCGCCGGCGAGGCGATGGCGTGGCGAGAGCAGCGCCCACGCGAGCGCCGCCGCGAGCGCGGCGAGCAATGCCGCGCGCGGCTCCGGCAACGAGCGCTGCCGCTGGAGGAAGAAAGCGCCCGCGAGGAACGCGAGCGCGAACGCGCGCATGCCGTCCTAACGCGACGGCCGGCGCGCGCGCCGACGTGCGGCGGGGGAAAGGGACTACAAGGGAAGCACCCGGCGCGCGAGGCGCCGGGAGCGGGTCACTGCGTGTCGCCGCGCGGCTTCACGTTCTTCTTGCGCGGATCGGGCTCGGCGCTCGGCGTCTCGCGCCCTTTCTCCGCGGCGTTCTTCACGGCGAGGCTGCTGTCGGGCTGCGCGATGGCCGGCGGATCGCTCGCCGGGAACGACTCGTCCACCGCCTCGTCGATGAGGCGTTCCTCGTGCGTTTCCTCGTCGTCGCGGCCGCTGTGCAGGGGCGGCATCTCGCTGCCGTCGAGCTTGGCGGGGTTGGGGATGTTGCGCGAATCGGGTTTCGGTTGCGTATTCGCCACGGCTTCCTCCTTGGCCTCGGGCTCAACCGGGATGGACACGGCCGCCCGCATTCGGTTCGCTACAATCGGCCGATGGTTCCGCACTACTGGGAGGAGGCGAAGGCGTACCTCGCGAAGCGCGACAAGGTGCTGCGCAAGCTCGTGCGCAAGTTCCCCGAGGCGGACCTGCGAACGCGCGGCGATGCCTTCCAGACCTTGTGCCGCTCCATCGTCGGCCAGCAGATCTCGGTGAAGGCGGCGCAGTCGATCTGGGCGCGCTTCGCCGCGGCGGCGGGCACCGTGTCACCCGCGAACGTCGCCGCGATGCCGGTCGAGGTGCTGCGCGGCTGCGGCTTCTCTTCGCAGAAGTCGCTCTACGTGAAGGACCTCGCCACGCATTTCGACACCGGCGCGGTGAAGCCGCGGCGCTGGGCGCGCATGTCCGACGAGGCGATCATCGAGGACCTGGTGCGCGTGAAGGGCATCGGCCGCTGGACGGTGGAGATGTTCCTCATCTTCCATCTCATGCGCCCGGACGTGCTGCCGGTGGACGACCTGGGGTTGCGCCGGGCCATGGAGCGCGCCTACAACGACGGCGAGCCCCTCACCAAGGACGAGATGCGCGCGCTCGGCGAGCGCTGGTCGCCGTGGAGCTCGGTCGCGACGTGGTACCTGTGGAGGTCGCTCGATCCCGTGAGCTTCTGAACCGGAAAAGGGGTCAGATGCGAAAAGGTACCTGACCCCTTTTCACTTGCCATGTCCTCGCAATCGGCCCTCTTCGACGAGCCCGCGGCGCTTCCCAACGGACTCGCGCTGGTGCCCGCGTTCCTCACACCGCGGGAGGAGCGCATGCTGCTCGAGGCGATCCGCGGGCTCGAGCTTCGCGAGGCGCAGTACAAGCAGTACACCGCGCGCCGGCGCATCGCGAGCTTCGGCGCGCAGTACGACTTCGATGCGAACGAGCTCAGGCCCGTGCCGGGAATGCCGCCGTTCCTCGAGCCGTTGCGCGCGCGGGTGGGCGAGTGGCTCGGCATCGCCGCGGACGAGTTCACCCACGCGCTGGTGAGCGAATACCGTCCCGGGACCCCGCTCGGCTGGCATCGCGACGTGCCCGAGTTCGAGGTGATCGTCGGCGTGTCGCTCGCGGCCGATGCGCGCATGCGCTTTCGTCCCTGGCCGCCGAAGAAGGGCGATGCGGTGCTGGCACTCGACCTGCCGCCGCGCTCGGCGTACGTGCTGCGCGGCGAGGTGCGCTGGCGCTGGCAGCACAGCGTCGCGGCGACGAAGGCGCTGCGCTACTCCATCACGTTTCGCACGTCGGTGAAAGGGCGATGACGAGCAAGAGGCCTCCCTCTCCCTTGGGAGAGGGCCGGGGAGAGGGTCGCATCGAGGCGCTGCTCTTCGACCTCGGCGGCGTGCTGATCGACCTCGACTGGGATGCGGTGTTCGCGCATTGGGCCGCGTGCTGCGGCGCGGACGCAGCACGCCTTCGCAGCCGCTTCTCGTTCGACGAAGCCTACCAGCGCCACGAGCGCGGCGAGATCACCGCGCGCGCGTACTTCGAGTCGCTGCGCGGCTCGCTCGGCATCGACCTCTGCAACGACGATTTCCGTGCCGGATGGGAGCGCGTGTTCGCGGGGGCCATCGCACCGACGGTCGAGCTCCTCGCGCGGATCGATCCCGCGATGCCGCTCTACCTCTTCAGCAACACCAACGAGGCGCATCGCGCGGCGTGGACGCACGACTATGCGGGCGTGCTCGCGCCGTTCCGGCGCGTGTTCACGTCCTGCGAGATGGGATTGCGCAAGCCCGATCGCGCGGCGTTCGAATCGATCGCGCGGCGGATCGGCGTCGCGCCGCGGCGCATCCTCTTCCTCGACGACACCGAGGCGAACGTGGAAGGCGCCCGGCGTGCCGGGCTGCAGGCCGTGCACGTGCGCTCGCCCGAGGACGTGGCGCGGGCGGTGCGTCCGTGGCTGCGCGCTGCCGGATGACTCCGACAGCTCCGCAACGCCCGTGACGACATCCTGTCGCGCTTTCGGGATGGCGTGGTTCGCGGCGACTAGCGCCCGAGCGACGCACGCGCAATCTCCCTTCTTGATGCGCGGGCAGGATGGCCGGCATGGGTCCTGGCCACCGACGTCTCTTCCTCGCGCTCCTCGCGGCGATGCTCGCGGGACTCGCGCCGCCGTCGGGCGCCACGGTGCTCTACAAGTCGATCGGCCCGCACGGGGTGGTGCAGTTCTCCGACACGCCGCCCACGCAGGGCGCGGTGGTGGAGATCCGCATCGTCTCGGATGCCGCGCCCAACGGCGAAGCGATCGCCGGTCCCGACGGCCTGCCGCTCCTCGCCTTCGCGAATCCCCTCGAGCTCGCGGCCGACGGCGCCGCGCCGGACGATGCGCTCGCCCGCGCGAACGCGCAGGTCGATCTCGCCGAGCACCAGCTCGCCCTCGCGCGCAACGACACATGGGAACGCTGGGAGGGGCTGCGCCTTGTCTCCTCCCACCGCTCGCCCGCCGACGACGAGCGCATCGCCTTCTACGAGCGCAACCTCGCGGCCGCACGCGCAAACCTGCTCGCCGCGATGCGCAATTCGGGGACAGACCCCGTTTTCCCTTTGGCGGAACGCGGGACGGTTCCGGGGGCGAACCAGGTCGCGCAACGCTAGATGCGATCGGCGATGTTTGTTCCGCCTAAGAGAAATCGGGGTCTGTCCCCGATTTAGGCGGTGCCCAATTTGCCGTCGTCGAGGGGGAGGCGGCGGTCCATGCGCGCCGCGAGGTCGGGGTCGTGGGTGACCATGACGAAGGCGGCGTCGTGGCGGCGGTTGAGGTCGAGGATCAGCTCGAAGACCTTGGCGGCGTTCTCGCGGTCGAGGTTGCCGGTGGGCTCGTCGGCGAGCACGCAGGCGGGCTGCGTCACCAGCGCGCGCGCCACCGCCACCCGCTGGCGCTCGCCGCCGGAAAGCTCGCCGGGGCGATGCGTGACGCGATGCGCGAGGCCCACTTCGTCCAGCATCGCCGCGGCGCGCGAGCGGCATTCGTCCCACGGCATGCGGCGAATCACGAGCGGCATCGCGACGTTTTCGAGCGCGGAGAATTCCGGCAGGAGGTGGTGGAACTGGTAGACGAAGCCCAGCGCGCGGTTTCGGAGCCGCCCCTGCTCCGCGGGCCCCAGCGCGAGCAGGTCCTCGCCGAGGAGCGCGACGCTTCCCGCGCTCGGCCGGTCGAGGCCGCCCAGCAGGTGCAGGAGCGTGCTCTTGCCGGAACCCGAGGCGCCGACGATCGCGATCGATTCGCCGCGGCGGATCTCGAGGTCCACGCCGCGCAGCACCGTGACCGCCACCTCCCCCATGCCGTAGGTCTTCGCGAGGCCCCGGCAGGCGAGCACGACCTCACTCATAGCGCAGCGCCTCGGCGGGATTCACGCGCGAGGCGCGCCAGCTCGGGTAGATCGTGGCGACGAACGCGAGCACGAGCGACACCAGCGCGACCGAGACCACGTCCGACCAGTGCACGTCCGACGGCAGCTCGCTGATGTAGTAGACGTCGCTCGAGAGGATGTGGAAGTGGAAGGTGCGCTCCATGAACGGCACCACCACGTCGATGTTGGTCGCGAGGAGGATCCCCGCCAGCACGCCGAGCGCCGTGCCGATCACCCCGATGATCGCGCCCTGCACGATGAAGATCCGCATGATGCTCGAAGGCGCCGCGCCCAACGTGCGCAGGATGGCGATGTCCGGGTGCTTGTCGGTCACCACCATCACCAGCGTCGACACCAGGTTGAACGCCGCCACCGCGATGATCAGCGTGAGGATGATGAACATCATCCGCTTCTCGATCTGGATCGCGCGGAAGTAGTTGGCGTTCTGGCGCGTCCAGTCGGTCACGAAGAGGTCGCCCTGGAGCGTGCGCGAAAGCTCGGCCGCCACCTGCGGCGCGCGATCGAGGTCGTGCAGCTTCAACCGCACGCCGCTCACCCGGCCTTCGAGGCGGTAGAGCGCCTGCGCGTCGCGCATGTCCACCAGCGCCAGCGCGTTGTCGTACTCGTTGTGGTCGAGGCGGAAGATGCCCACCACGGTGAACGACTTCAAGCGCGGCAGGAGCCCGGCCGGCGTCACCTGGCCCTGCGGCGAGACGAGCGTCACGCGGTCGCCCAACCCCAACGCGAGCGCGCGCGAGATGCCCACGCCGATCACGATGCCGAATTCGCCCGGCTTCAGGTCCTCCAGGCGCCCCGCCACCATGTGCGCGCCGAAATCCGCGACCGTCTCCTCGAGCGCAGGCACGATGCCGCGCACGTAGACGCCGCGCACCGCGCCGCCGGTGGAAAGGAGGCCCTGTCCCATCACGTAGGGCGCCGCGGCCGCCACCTCCGGGTTCTTGCGCGCCTGGTCGGCGAGGCGCTCCCAGTCGGCGATCCCGGCTTCCGATCCGAGGATCTGCACGTGCGCCGCGGCGCCGAGGATGCGCGCGCGGATCTCCTTCTCGAAGCCGTTCATCACCGACATCACGGTGATGAGGGCCGCGATGCCGAGCGCGATCCCCGCCATCGAGATCATCGAGATGAACGACACGAATTGCGTGCGGCGCTTGGCGCGCGTGTAGCGCAGGCCGACGAAAAGCTCGAAGGATCGCGGCAAGGGAAATGGGATAATCGAAGGTGGGGCCCGCGCATTATCGCAATTCGCGAGCGGCCCCGGATTATCCCCCATGCCGCTCGACCTGCTCGTCCCCGACCTCCTGCCGCCGCCCGACGCGCCCGCCGCGATGCGCGCCGCGCGCCTGCCCGCGCTCGAGAAGTGGCTCGGCCGCGCGGACCTCGTGCAATCGACGGCGGTGGGCGCGGACCGCTGCCTCGCCGAGCTGCATGGGCTGGATTCACCCGCACCGATCGCCGCGATCTCCCTCGCGGGCGACGACGCCCCCCGCGAAGGCGCGTGGCTGCGCGCCGATCCCGTGCACCTGCGCATCGAGGGCGACTCGGTGGTCGTGCACGATGCGTCGGTGCTGAACCTGCATCTCGAAGAGGCGCGCGCGCTCGCCGCCGCGCTGCAGGCCCACTTCGCGCAGGACGGCCTTCGCTTCCATGCGCCGGCCGCCGATCGCTGGTACGTCGAGGTGCCCGAAGGAGAGCTGCCCGGCACCGTGCCGCTCGAGGACGTGCGCGGACGCGATGCGTTCGGCCGGCTTCCCGAAGGACGCGGGCGCATCAACTGGCGCTCGGCGATCACCGAGGCGCAGATGGTGCTCGCCGCGCACGAGGTGAACGCGCATCGCGAGGCGGCGGGTGTGCCGCCGGTGAACAGCGTCTGGTTCTGGGGCGAGGGGCGCACGCCGGTGCAGATCGAGCGGCCGTACGCGTTGGTGCTCGCGAGCGGTGCCTTCGCCCGCGGCCTCGCCCGGCTCTCGGGGGCGGAGCTGCAGGCGCCGCCCGCGGCGATCGGCGACGTGGACCTCGTCGCGCACGACCAGCGCGTGCTCGTGGTGCTCGACGACCTCGCGGCGCCGCTGCATCGCGTGGATCTCGAGGCCTGGAAGCGCGCGGCCGATCGCCTCGACGAGCACTGGTTCCGCGGCCTCGGCGCCGCGATCCAGCGCTTCGGCGCGGTGCGATTGATCCTGCCGCGCGCGGCGGACACGCTGGTCGCGCATCTCGGCGCCGCCGCGCGCCATCGCTGGCTGCGCCGCTCGCGTCCCCTCGCCTTCCATGCCTGAGATCGTCGAGCGTCCCATCGACGAGGCGGCGCTCGCGCGCCTGCGGGCGGCGGGCTGTGACCCACGCCTCGCGCGCATCTTCGCCGCGCGCGGCGTGGCCTCGAGCGAAGAGCTTTCCACCGGATTCAAGTCGCTGGTGCCGCCCGACGGCCTCGCGCACGTCGACGATGCCGCGCGCCTCCTCGCCGATGCCATCGCGAAGGGCGAGCGGCTCCTCATCGTCGCGGACTACGACGCCGACGGCGCGACCGCGTGCGCGCTCGGCATGCGCGCGCTCGGCGCCTTCGGCGCGCAGGCGGGCTACCTCGTGCCGAATCGCTTCGAGCACGGCTACGGCCTCACGCCCGAGATCGCGCGCGAGGCGGCGCGCCGCTCGCCCGACGTCCTCATCACCGTGGATAACGGCATCGCGGCGGTGGAAGGCGTCGCCGAAGCGAACCGGCTCGGGATGCGCGTGCTCGTGACCGACCATCACCTGCCCGGCGCGCAGCGGCCGGCCGCGGCGTGCATCGTGAACCCGAACCAGGCGGGCTGCGGATTTCCCAGCAAGCATCTCGCGGGCGTGGGCGTGATCTTCTACGTGATGCTCGCGCTGCGCGCGGAGCTGCGCCGGCGCGGCGCGTTCGCCTCGCGCGCGGAGCCGAACCTCGCCGCACTCCTCGACCTCGTCGCGCTCGGCACCGTCGCGGACGTCGCGCGGCTCGATGCCAACAACCGCATCCTCGTCGCGCAGGGGCTCGCGCGCATCCGTGCCGGCGAGGGCTCGCCCGGGATCGCGGCGCTCTTGCGCGTGGCGGGGCGCGATCCGCGCCGGGCGCGCGCCTACGACCTCGCCTTTTCCGCCGGCCCGCGCCTCAACGCCGCCGGGCGCCTGCAGGACATGTCGCTCGGCATCGAGTGCCTGCTCTGCCGCGACGAGGCCCGCGCGGCGGAGATGGCGGCGCGCCTCGATGCGCTGAACCGCGAGCGGCGCGAGATCGAGGTCGACATGCAGGAGTCCGCCCTCGCGATGCTCTCCGGCGTCGAGGCGGGGGATTCGTACACCCTCGCCGTGCATCACGACCAATGGCATACGGGCGTCGTGGGCCTCCTCGCCTCGCGGTTGAAGGATCGCTTCCATCGGCCGGTGTTCGCGGTCGCTTGCGACGCGCCCGGCAAGCTCAAGGGCTCGGGGCGCTCGGTGGCCGCGCTGCACCTGCGCGACGCGCTCGACCTGGTCGACAAGCGCGCGCCCGGCGTGATGGAGCGCTTCGGCGGCCACGCGGCGGCCGCGGGCGTCACCATCGGCCGCGAGCGGCTGGATGCGTTTCGCGCCGCGTTCGAGGGCGTCGCCCGCGAGCGGCTCACGCCCGCCGATCTCCTGCAACGGCTGGAGTGCGACGGCGAGCTTCCCGCGGCCGACCTGTGCCTCGAGCTGGCGACGCTCCTTCGCGACCAGGTGTGGGGCCAGGGGTTTCCCGAGCCGCGCTTCGTCGGCCGCTTCGCGGTGGAATCGCAACGCGTCGTGGGCGAGCAGCACCTCAAGCTCTCGCTTTCGCTCGGTGGGCGCCGCATTCCCGCGATCCGCTTCGGCTCGCCCGACGCCGTGCCCGATTCCATCCTCGCCGTCTACCGCCTCGACGTGAACGAGTTCAACGGCGCGTCGTCGGTGCAGCTCATCGTCGAGCATGTCGAGTGAAAACACGCGACCCTCTCCCCGGCCCTCCCCCACGGGGGAGGGAGACCTTTATTCCGTCTAATTCCCGTCATGGAAGCCGACCGCCTCAACAGCCTCGAGAACAACCTCCACGGACTCGCCGCGCGCGCGGCAGAGCTGCGGAGGTATCTTTGACTACGACGCCAAGAAATCGCGGCTGATCGAGGTCGCGCGCACGCTCGAGGACCCGAACATCTGGTCCGACGCGAAGC
>JAICTR010000099.1 GCA_025936275.1 Burkholderiales bacterium | reverse complement strand
GACCCGAACACGCCCGTGGAGAGCTTCAGGTTCAGCTCCGAGTAGGCGTGGCTGTATTCGTACCCCTGCAGGAAGAGGAAGATCAGGCCCAGCATGATCGTGAGCGACAGGCCGAAGATCAGGTTGCGGCGGTCGTTGCGCTTGAGCGCCCAGTGCGCCCACGTGACCGTCACGCCCGAGGAGAGCAGCAGCAGCGTATTGATCGCCGGGATGCCGAACGCGTGCATGGGCGTGAACTCCGCCGGGCGGTACGGCCCGGCCGAGGGCCAGTGCGCGGCGAAATCGGGCCACAGCAGCTTGTTCTCCGGATCTCCCAGCCACGGCAGGGAGTACACGCGTGCGTAGTAGAGCGCGCCGAAGAAGGCGCCGAAGAACATGACCTCCGAGAAGATGAACCAGCTCATGGCCCAACGGAAGGACATGTCCACCTGCTTGTTGAAGAGGCCGCCCTCGCTCTCGTGGATCACCGTGCCGAACCAGCCGAACAGCATGTACACCAGCACGAAGAAGCCCGCGCCGAAGGGGACCCAGCCGATGCCGTAGCTGTTGAAGAGCAGCACGGCGCCGATCGCGAGCAGGAAGAGCGCCAGCGATCCCACGACGGGCCAGTGGGACGGGGGTGCGAAGTAGTAACCGCTTGTGTGTGTGTTGGCCACGGTCTTTCCCTTTTGGTATTAACGCGTCACGAGCTTCACGACGGCGAACAGCACGAGCACGAACACCACCGCGCTCACGAGCCCCGCCGCGATCACGTGCTGCGGCTTCAACGCCTGCGAATCCGATTCGTAGTTGGCGCGCTTGCGCACGCCGAGGAAACTCCAGAACACCGCCTTGAACGCGCGCGCGAGCTTCACGTGGCGCCTCCCGGTGCTTCCATGAAGCTGTAGGAGAGCGAGATCGTCGTGAGGTCCGCCGGCGCATCGCGCTTCACGCGGAAGACGACGGGCATCTCGCGCGACTCGCCCGGCTGCAGCGTCTGCGTCTTGAAGCAGAAGCATTCCTGCTTCTCGATGTAGCGCATCGCGAGGGCGGGTGCGGTGCTCATCACGGCCTGCGCCGTCACGGCACGGCCGAGCGTATTCACGACCTGGTAGCGCACGGTGTGAAGCTCGCCGGGATGCAGCGTGACGACGCGGTCCAGCGCCTCGAACTTCCACGGCAGGCCCGCCGTCGATGCGAGCAGCTCGACCTTGATGTCGCGGCTGGTATCCACCTGGGTGCTGGTGGCGGCGATGACGGCGCGCTGCTGCGAGATGCCGATCGCGTCGCAGATCTGGCGATACATGGGCACCATCGCGAAGGCGAACGCGAGCATGCCGCCGCAGACGACGAGGAGCTTCCTCATCAAGTCGCGGTTGCGCAGTGCCACGTCGTTCGCCGGGACGCTCATCAATGCACCATGTACTTCACGACGACCACGGCATAGATCCCGATGGCCATGAGGGCCAGCAGGACCGCCGTGATGAGCGCGTTGCGCCTTTGCTTTTGCACCGCTTGCCCCTCGTGCCTCGCGCCTCGCGCCTTACTTGATGACCGGCTGCACTTCGAACGTGTGGTACGGCGCCGGCGTGGGCAGGTGCGTCCACTCGAGCGAGTCCGCGCCCTCCCACGGCTTCTGCTCCGCGGGCTTGCCCGAGCGGATCGTCGTGATCACGTTGTAGAGGAAGATCAGCTGCGTGAAGCCGAAGATGAACGCGCCGATCGACGAGATCATGTTCCATTCCGCGAATTGCAGCGCGTAGTCCGGGATGCGGCGCGGCATGCCCGCGAGGCCCAGGAAGTGCTGCGGGAAGAAGAGCACGTTGAAGCCGATCATCGACAGCCAGAAGTGCCACTTGCCGAGGGTCTCGTTGTACATGTTGCCGGTCCACTTCGGCAGCCAGAAATACACCGCGCCGATGATCGCGAAGAGGGCGCCGGAGACGAGCACGTAGTGGAAATGCGCCACGACGTAGTACGTGTTGTGCAGCGTGATGTCCACCGGGGCGAGCGCCAGCACCAGGCCCGAGAAGCCTCCGATCGTGAACAGGAATATGAAGCCGATCGCGAACAGCATCGGGGTCTCGAAGGTCATCGAGCCGCGCCACATGGTCGAGATCCAGTTGAACACCTTCACGCCCGTGGGCACCGCGATCAGGATGGTCGCGTACATGAAGAACAGGTTGCCCGCGGCCGGCATGCCGACCGTGAACATGTGGTGGCCCCACACGATGAAGGAGAGGATCGCGATCGACGCCGTGGCGTACACCATCGACGCGTAGCCGAACAGGGGCTTGCGCGCGAAGGCCGGGATGATCTGCGAGACGATCCCGAACGCCGGCAGGATCATGATGTACACCTCCGGGTGGCCGAAGAACCAGAAGATGTGCAGGAACATCGTCGGATCGCCGCCGCCCGCCGCGTTGAAGAAGCTGGTGCCGAAGTGGCGGTCGAAGAGCAGCATCGTGATCGCGCCCGCGAGCACCGGCATCACCGCGATCAGCAGGTAGGCGGTGATGAGCCACGCCCACACGAACATCGGCATCTTCATGAGCGTCATGCCCGGCGCGCGCATGTTGAGGATGGTCGTGATGATGTTGATCGAGCCCATGATCGAGGAGGCGCCCATCATGTGGATCGCGAGGATCGACATGTCCATCGAGATGCCCTGCTGGATCGAGAGCGGCGGATAGAGCGTCCAGCCCGAGGCGATGGCGCCGCCGGGGACGAAGAAGCCCGAGATCAGGAGGACCGAGGCCGGCACCAGCAGCCAGAAGCTCCAGTTGTTGAGCCGCGGGAAAGCCATGTCGGCGGCGCCGATCTGCATCGGGATCAGCCAGTTCGCGAGGCCCACGAACGCCGGCATGATCGCGCCGAAGATCATCACCAGCCCGTGGATGGTGGTGAGCGAGTTGAAGAACTGCGGGTTGAAGAGCTGCAGGCCGGGCTCGAAGAGCTCGGCGCGGATCATCATCGCCATGCTGCCGCCGGCGAAGAACATGATGCACGAGAACACCAGGTACATCGTCCCGATGTCCTTGTGGTTCGTGGTGTAGAGCCAGCGCGTGATGCCGCGGGGCGGCCCGTGGTGCTCGTGGGCTTCGCCGTGGGAATGGTCGTGAGGGTGGGCGATGGCGCTCATGGTGGCTCCGGTTTCCTCGTGGTATTCGGTGTCTCAGGACTTCTTGCGGGCGGCGGCGACTTCCGACGGCTGCACCTCGCCGCCGTGGTTGCCCCAGCTTCCGCGTTCGTACGTGATCACGGCGGCGATCTGCTCGTCGGTGAGATGCGCCCAGGACGCCATGGCCGTGCCGGGAACGCCGTGCAGCACGATGTCCATGTGCTCCTTGGGCGAGCCCTCGACGATCTTGCCGCCCTTGAAGAAGCCGCGGTCCTGCAGCGGCTTGGTCATGGCGGCCGGCGCGTTGAACGCGTGGCCCGCGGCGAGCGGCGGGAACGTGCCGGCAAGCCCCATGCCGTTCGCCTGGTGGCAGGCGGCGCAGTTCTGCGTGTACACCTTCTCGCCGGCGGCCTTGAGGTCGGCGGCGCTCATCTTGCCGGCCGGCGCGGCGGCGGCCGCGGGCGCTTCGCCCTGGGCGGCGGGAGCGGCGGCGGCCTGGGGCTCGGGCGCGGGTGGCGGCGGCATCTTCGCCTTCTCCTCCTTCACCCAGGCCGCGTACTGCTCGGGGGTGCGCGCGTCCACCACGATCGGCATGTACGCGTGCTCCTTGCCGCAGATCTGGCTGCACTGGCCGCGATAGATGCCCGGCTTGTCCACCTGGATCCACGCGTCCTTGATGAAGCCGGGAATGCCGTACTGGTTCACGCCGAGCTGCGGCACGTACCAACCGTGGATCACGTCGTTCGCGGTGATGAGCAGGCGGATCTTCTTGCCCGTCGGCACGACGAAGGGCTTGTCGACCTCGAGGAGGTAGTTGTCGTTCTTCGCGGCGCCCGCGCCGTCGTAGTTGTCGATCTGGTCGCGCGGCGTGGAGAGGTTGGAGAAGAAATGCACGCCTTCCTGCGGATAGTCGTATCCCCAGCGCCACTGGTAGGCGGTGATCTTCACCGTCATGTCGGCGCCCGACGCGTCCTTCATCTCGATCATCGTGCGCGTCGCCGGGTACGCCATCCCGATCAGCACCACGAACGGGATGATCGTCCAAAGGATCTCGATCGTCGTGTTCTCGTGGAACTGCGCGGCCTGCGCGCCCTTGCTGCGCCGGTGCTTGAAGATCGACCAGAACATCGTGCCGAACACGATGAAGAAGATCGCGATGCACACGTACATGATGCCCCAGTGCAGGTTGTACGACTCCTGCGACATGGGCGTGACCGGCGGCAGGATGTCCACGTCGTAGCTCGCGAGCGCCGCGAGCGAGGCGGGAAGCGTCGCGGCGAGGGCGACGAGGGCGCGGAGGTGTTTCAGGTGCATGGCCAGGCCTTTTGTTGTCCGAGTTTCCCTAGTGGGCGGTGATGGCGATGCGTCCGCGCAGCCTTTGCGCGAGCGCACGCCTTCCGTCGTCCGACAGCAACCTCCCCAGCGGCTCCGAGCGTCCGCGGTACGCGAGCTGCAGCGAGCAGCACATGCCGCGGTCGCGGACCACCACCTTCGCCCACGGCCGGTGCGCGACGAAGCGGGTCAGGCGCTCGGCCCGCCGCGCCTCCACGCGCACCTCGTGCTCGTCGATCTCGAGCCGCTCGAAATCCGCGTCGTGGCGCCGCACCACGCGGAACGCGAGGGCGACGAGCGCCACCTCGAGCCCGGCGAAGGGCATCACCGGCCACGCGCCGATCAACGCCGCGCCGCACGCCACGCCGAATGCCGTGGTGGCGATCATCGCCAGCACCCAACGGCGGCCGGCGGCGCCGAGCGAGCGATTGGGGACCGAAACGTGGATGTACGGCGGGGATTCCGCGAGGAGAGCCATCGGAGAAGCCGCTTCAAACCGGACTATTTTAGCCGAGCGGGCGTTGGCGCGCAAAGAAGCGCGCCTTGCCGTCACTCCTGCGAGCCGCTCGCGCCGCCCGAAGCGTCGTCTTCCGCGGGCTTTCCCGGGATGCGGTACGACTCCGACGCCCACGCGCCGAGGTCGAGCGCGCGGCAGCGCTCGCAGCAGAACGGCCGCCACGGATTCCACGGCTCGAAGACGCTCTTCTCGCCGCACGTGGGACACGGCACGGTGCGCGGCGTGCCGGCCCGCTCTTCCCGACTCATGGCCTCACAGGTTGCAGAAAGCGAGCTCGAAGGGAACGTCCTGCTCGAAGACGCGGCTCTTCTGCACCACGTCGGGGAGCAGGAAGCGCACGTTCAGGGCGTACTTGTTGGCACTGATCTCCGGCACGCACGGAAGTTCGTCGGCGAGCGTGAGGCGCAGCATCTGCGCCGGCTTCTCGGCGGGCGTCTGCTGGTACACGCCCTGGAAGGCCATGAGCGACACGGTGCGCCCGCTCTCGCGCAGCACCCGCAGCACGATGGCGAGCGCGGCGTGGACCGGCAACAGCGACTTCAACCACGCGCACAGGTCCTCGCGCCGGCGCGAGGCCGGATGGTGCAGCCAGTAGTGGTAGGAGGGCAGGTCGAACTCGCTGGTGCCGCCGGGAATACCCGCGCGCTGCTTGATCGCCATCAGCCACTCGTTCTCGCGCAGGACCTGGCCGGTCTTGCCCGAGGTCGCGTGCAGGTTCGCGAACGCCGCGTCGATCTCGGCGAGCACCGACTCCAGCTTCTGCTCCGAGATCGCGGGGTTGTTGCGCAGCGCGTCGAGGAAGGTGCGCTGCCGGTCGAGCTCCTGCAGCAGGTCGCTCTTCAGGTCCGCGCGGCTCGCCACCTCGATGATCTCGAAGAGGCCGGTGAGGCACGCGTGATGGTCATGCGCGCTGTCCTTCGCGAGGAAGTGCGACACCCGCTCGTAGAGGTCCTCGAGACGCAGGAGCGTTCGCACGCGTTCGTTGAGGGGATATTCGTACGTGATCACGGACCCCGCCTTCGCCTGGCCGGGATTGTGGGGCAATGCGGATGCATTGACAAATCCGGATCTAGCGCACCGCGCGCGCCGCGGCGCGGTAGCGCGAATCGAGCCCGCGGCATTGCGCTTCGAGCTCCGCGAGGCCCGCGCCGTTCCACACCACGTCGTCGGCGACCTGCAGCCGCCGCCAGCGCGGCCACTGCGCGTCCATGATGCGCCTCACCTGCGCCGCATCGAGCCCCGGTCGGCGCGCCGCGCGCTCGACCTGCAGCGCCGGATCGCAATCGACCGCCAGCGTGCGATCCGCGCGCCCCGCGTAGCCGCCGGTCTCGAAGAGCAGCGGCACGACCAGCACCGCGTAGTCGGCGGTGCTCGCCGCGAGCGCGCGATCGGTCGCGTCGCGGATCGCCGGATGCAGGATCGCCTCGAGCCGCGCCCGCGCAAGCGGATCCTCGAAGGCGAGCGCGCGCATCGCGTGGCGGTCGAGCGAGCCGTCGGCAAGCACGTAGCGGTCGCCGAACGCTTCGCGCACGCGCGCCATGGCCGCACCGCCCGATGCGGTGAGGGCACGCGCGATCTCGTCGGTGTCGATCACGTCCGCGCCGTGCGCCGCGAAGCGCGCGGACACCTCGCTCTTGCCCGAACCGATGCCGCCCGTGAGCCCGACGACGAACGTCATCCGGGGAAATGGCCGAGCCACGCGGCCACCGCCGCGCGGCCCCACAAAAGGCTCACGATGCCGCCCAGCGCGAGGTACGGACCGAAGGGAATGCGCGTGTCGGGGCCCTTGCGCGAAAGCCACAGCGCGAGGGAGCCCAGCACCGCGCCGAGTCCGGCCGCGACAAGGATCGCCACGGGCAGCACCTGCCAGCCGGTCCATGCGCCGATCGCCGCCAGCAGCTTGAAGTCGCCGTAGCCCATGCCTTCTTTCTTCGCGAGGATCCGGAAGCCCCAGTACACGAGCCACAGCACGAGATAGCCCGCGACGGCGCCGAGCACCGCGGAGCGCAGGTCGGTGAAGACGCCCGACGCGTTGGCGATGAGGCCCAGCCACAGCAGCGGCAGCGTGATGTCGTCGGGCAGGAGCTGCGTATCCAGATCGATGAAGGTGAGCGCGAGGAGCGCCCAGGCGTAGAGCGCCGCGAAAAGCAGCGCCGCGGAATATCCGTAGACCGACGCGAGCAGCACGGCGAGCAGCCCCGCGGCGAGCTCCACCGCGGGATAGCGCAGGCCGATCGGCGCGCGGCACGCGGCGCAACGCCCACGCAACGCGAGCCAGCTCACGACTGGAATGTTCTGCCATGCGCGGATCGCGGTGCCGCACGACGGGCAGCGCGAGGGCGGCGCCATCAGGGTGAGCGGCGCCTCCCGCGGCGGCTCGCGGCCTTCGAGCGCCGCGCACTCCGCGCGCCATTGCGCCTCCATCATGCGCGGCAGGCGATGGATCACGACGTTGAGGAAAGAGCCCACGCAAAGCCCGACGACGAGGGCCGCGCCCTCGAGCAACGCGGGCGACTCCCGCAGCAGGTCGAGCGCCTGCATCGCGGCCGGCTACAAACGCGAGGCGCGGGGATCGCTCCCCGCGCGCGGAATCGCGCGTCGCACCGGCCCCGCGCCTAGACCGCCTGGCCCATCTTGAAGATCGGGAGGTACATCGCGACCACGATGCTGCCGATGAGTCCGCCGAGCACCACCATGATCATCGGCTCCATCAGGGAGGACAGCGAATCCACCGCCTCGTCGACCTCCTGCTCGAAGAAGTCCGCCACCTTGCCCAGCATCGCGTCGAGCGAGCCGGATTCCTCGCCGATCGCGGTCATCTGCAGCACCATGCTCGGGAACACGCCCGAGTTGGTCATCGCGGTGGTGAGCCCGGTACCCGTCGACACCTCGGCCTGGATCTTCTTCGTCGCCTCGTAGTAGACGTAGTTGCCCGCCGCGCCCGAGACCGAATCGAGCGACTCCACCAGCGGCACGCCCGCCGCGAACATGGTGGAGAGCGTGCGGCACCAGCGCGCGATGGTCGCCTTGCGGATCACGTCGCCGAACACCGGGAGCCTCAGGAAGAGCCGGTCCATGGTGCGCTGCATCGCCTTGGACCTGCGCCAGGAGAAGAAGAAGAACCAGATCGCGCCGCCGATCCCCGCGAAGAGGAAGAACCAGTTGTGCACGAAGAACTCCGAGACCGCCATCACCACCAGGGTCGGCCCCGGCAGGTCCGCGCCGAAGCTCTTGAAGAGGTCCTTGAAGACCGGGATCACGAAGATCATGATCACCGCGACCACCACGAAGGCGACCACCATCACCGCGATCGGGTAGAAGAGCGCGCTCTTGATCTTGCCCTTGATGGCGAGGATCTTCTCCTTGTACGTCGCCAGGCGGTCGAGCAGGCTGTCCAGGATGCCGGCCGCTTCGCCCGCCGCCACCAGGTTGCAGAACAGGGCG
>JAICTR010000233.1 GCA_025936275.1 Burkholderiales bacterium | reverse complement strand
CGCCCGCGAAGATCGCCTGGTCCAGCAGCGCATCGCAGACGAGCGAGTTCGGCATGGCACGCAGCTTGCGACGCGCATGCTGGGCTCCGTCGGGAAGGTGGACGCGCAGAAGCTCCGCACCGGCCGTCTCGACCCGGGCGACTGGGACCGGCTCGGCAGCGCGCTCGGCAAGCTGAACGAGGCGCCGCTGCTGATCGACGAGTCGGCCGCGCTGAACCCGCTCGAGCTTCGCGCGCGCGCGCGGCGCAAGTGGCGCGAATACGGCGGGTTGGGCCTCATCGTGATCGACTACATCCAGCTCATGCAGGCGGCCGAATCGGGCACCGAGAACCGCGCGACCGAGCTTTCCGAGATCTCGCGGGGCCTCAAGCAGATGGCGAAGGAGCTTTCGGTCCCCGTGATCGCGCTCTCGCAGCTCAACCGTTCGCTCGAGCAGCGGCCGAACAAGCGGCCGGTGATGTCGGACCTGCGCGAGTCGGGAGCGCTCGAGCAGGACGCGGACATGATCTTCTTCATCTACCGCGACGAGGTGTACAACGAGGAGTCGCCGGACAAGGGCATCGCGGAGATCATCATCGGCAAGCAGAGGAACGGCCCCATCGGCACCGTGAAGCTCACCTTCCTCGGCAAGCACACGCGCTTCGAGAACTACTCGGGGGCGCCGGGCTACTGAGCGCCGCGCGTAGAATGGCGATCCTGCGCGAGGCCGTCTCCGTCCGTGCCGCGGCCCTGCGCGAATCGCTCGCCATGTCCCGCCCCATCCGCGCCACCGTCTCGCTCGCCGCGCTGCGCCACAACTACTGGCTGGCGAAGCGCACCGCGCCACGCTCCAAGGTCTACGCGGTGCTGAAGGCCAACGCTTACGGCCACGGCATCGAGCGCGCGGCGCGCGCGCTGGAGCGCGCCGATGGCTTCGCCACGCTGGAAATCGACGGCGCCATCGCGCTGCGCGAGCGCCATCCCGTCGCGCCGATCCTGCTGCTGGAAGGCTGGTTCGAGCCCGCCGAGCTCGCCGCGATCCGCGCCGCGGACCTGGCGAGCGTCGTGCATTGCGAGGAGCAGCTGCGCATGCTGGAAGCCGAGCGCCGCGGCGCCCCGGTCGATCTATGGCTCAAGGTGAACACGGGGCTCAACCGCCTCGGCTTCGCGCCCGTCGCCTTGAAGGACGCGCTCGAGCGCGTTCGCAGGAGCGGCGCGGCAAAGAGCATCACCCTGATGACGCATTTCGCGCGCGCCGATGAGCCGGAGGGCACGCGCGAGGCGATGCGGCGCTTCGAAAGCGCGGTGGAAGGCATCGATCTCCCGCGCAGCCTCGCCAACTCGGCGGCCATCTTCGCGCACCCCGAGTCGCATGCAGACATCTGCCGGCTGGGGATCGCGCTCTACGGCGCGACGCCGTTCGCCGATCGGCCGGCGAAGGCGCTCGGCCTGCGCGCCGCGATGACGCTCTCCTCGAAGCTCATCGGCGTGCAGGCGCTCGCGCCCGGGGAAGCGGTGGGCTACGGCAGCACGTTCGCCGCCGCGCAGCCGATGCGCATCGGCATCGTCGCCTGCGGCTACGCCGACGGCTATCCGCGCCATGCGCCCAGCGGCACGCCGATCCTGGTCGACGGCGCGCGCACGCGAACCGTCGGGCGCGTCTCCATGGACATGATCGCGGTGGACCTCACACCGGTTCCGTCGGCGGACGTGGGCTCGCCGGTCGTCCTGTGGGGCGAAGGGATGCCCGTGGACGAGGTGGCGATCGCCGCGGGCACCGTGGGCTACGAGCTCTTGTGCGGCATCGCGCCGCGCGTTCCGTTTGCCGAGGCGGACGCTCCCTGATGGCGAAGGCGAAGACGGTCTACACCTGCACCGAGTGCGGCGGGCAGGCGCCCAAGTGGCAGGGTCAATGCCCGCACTGCGATGCATGGAACACGCTCGTCGAGACGGCGCTCGAAGGCGCGCGTGCGCCCGGCGCGCATCGCTTCGCGGCGCTCGCCGGCGCGGGCGAGGTGGTGACGCTCGCCGAGGTCGAGGCGCGCGATTTCCCGCGGCTCCCGACGCTCATCGGGGAGTTCGATCGCGTGCTCGGCGGCGGGCTCGTCGAGGGCGGCGTGGTGCTGATCGGCGGCGATCCGGGCATCGGCAAGTCGACGCTCCTGCTGCAGGCGGCCGCGCGGCTCGCCGAGCAGGTGGCGGTGCTCTACGTGACGGGCGAGGAATCGGCGCAGCAGGTGGCGCTCCGCGCGAGGCGGCTCGGCGTGAACGCCTCGAAGGTGCGGCTGCTCCCCGAGATCGAGCTGGAGAAGATCCAGGCGACGCTCGCGGCATCCCGCCCGCGCGTCGCGGTGATCGATTCGATCCAGACGCTCTACTCGAGCGCGCTCACCTCGGCGCCGGGATCGGTCGCGCAGGTGCGCGAGTGCGCGGCGCAGCTCACGCGCCTCGCCAAGCAGACCGGCACCACCATCGTCTTCGTGGGCCACGTCACCAAGGAAGGCGCGCTCGCCGGGCCGCGCGTGCTCGAGCACATGGTGGACACCGTCCTCTACTTCGAGGGCGAGACGCACACCAGCTTCCGCCTGATCCGCGCCTTCAAGAACC
This sequence comes from Burkholderiales bacterium, assembly GCA_025936275.1. Lineage (GTDB taxonomy): Bacteria > Pseudomonadota > Gammaproteobacteria > Burkholderiales > Usitatibacteraceae > Usitatibacter. The sequence continues at coordinate 2,321 of JAICTR010000233.1, read as the reverse complement.
GCTTCGGCGCGGTGAACGAGATCGGCGTCTTCGCGATGACGGAGAAGGGGCTGCGCGAGGTGGCGAACCCTTCGGCGCTCTTCCTCTCGCAGCACCACTCGGGCGTCGCCGGCTCCTGCGTGATGGTGACGCAGGAAGGCACGCGACCGCTCCTGGTCGAGCTGCAGGCGCTGGTGGACGAGGCGCACGGCGCGGCGGCGAAGCGCCTCACCGTCGGGCTCGAGCTGAACCGCCTCGCGATGCTCATCGCGGTCCTGCATCGCCACGCCGGCATCGCCTGCTACGACCAGGACATCTTCGTGAACGCGGTGGGCGGCGTGCGCATCGCGGAGCCCGGCGCGGACCTCGCGGTGATGCTCGCGGTGGTCTCGAGCCTGCGCGACCGGCCGCTGCCGGCGAAGCACGCGGTATTCGGCGAGGTGGGGCTCGCGGGCGAAGTGCGTCCCGTGCAGCGCGGGCAGGAGCGCCTGCGCGAGGCGGCGAAGCTCGGCTTCACGCACGCGATCGTGCCGCTCGCGAACAAGCCGCGCGCGCCGATCGAGGGCCTGGAAGTGATCGCCGTCGATCGCGTGACCGAAGCGGTCGACTATTTGAAGTGATCGTTGCTCGAGGGTCTCGAGCGGCCCGCGGTCCGCTCCGACATCGTTGCCCCTGCACCTGGTGCAGCCTGCTTCCTACTTGACCAGGAGAGCGATCGTGAGCGCGATGGCGGCCGCGGCGAGCACCACGATCGCGGCGACGGCGATGAGGTTGGAGGCGCCCGAGCCGCCCGTCGCCGGCTCCTCCTCCATGCGCGCGATGGGCACGGGCGCGGGAGCCGGGCGCGCGACGGGCTTGGGCTTCGGCTTCGGCGGTTCGGGCGCCGGTGCCGGCGGCGGAGCGGGAGGCGCCGGCGCCTTGGGCGCGAGCGGCGAGCCGGCCTCGATCTTCCCCTTGTACGCGCGCATCTTCTGCGTCGCGGTGATGTAGTCGCGGAAGTCCTCGGTCTGGTCGGTCATCGCCGCCAGGCGCAGCGTCGCGTCGAAAGAGTCGAAAGTCTTGGAGAGCGCGAGGGCCTTGCCGCTCTCGTCGTCCTTCGCCGCGGGGCCCGGCGCGGGCGCGAGCGGGATGGTCGCGGTGTCGACCAGCGGCTCCGGGGGAATGATCGGCGCGGGCGGGCGCGGCGGCGTGGGCGGCGCGGTGGTCGCCTTCAACGCCGTGGCCGGCCGCGAGGCGTCCATCTGCCGGCGCACCTCGCGCAGGTCGTCGGCGAACTCCTTGATGCTCTGGTAGCGATCCTCGAGGAGCTTCGCCATCGCCTTGGCGGCGATGAGGTCGAGCATCGGCGGCAGCAGCCGGTTGTGCGAGGAGGGCGGCGGCGGCGTGGTGTTCACGGTCGCGTACATGATCGCGTTCACGTTGTCGCCGTCGAACGGCGCGATGCCGGTGAGCGCCTCGTAGAGCACGACCCCGAGCGAGAAGATGTCGCTCCTCGCGTCGATCGTCTTGCCGATCACCTGCTCCGGCGACATGTAGCGCGGGCTCCCGAGGATCAGGCCGGTCATGGTCTTCACCGCCGAGTTGGGCAGCCGCGCGATGCCGAAGTCGGTGATCTTCGCGATGCCGCCCTTGAGCACCATGATGTTCGAGGGCTTCACGTCGCGGTGCACGATGTCCTGCTGGTGCGCGAACCACAGCCCGTCGGCCACCTGCGAGATGATGTCCACCACCTGCTCGGAGGCGGGGAGGTTGCCCGAGGCGATCATGTCCTTGAGCTCCTGCCCCTCGAGGAACTCCATCGCCATGTAGGCGACCTGCTCGGTCTTGCCGACGTCGTAGATCGTGACGATGTTCGGGTGGTTGAGGCGCCCCGCGGCCTTGATCTCCTGCTGGAAGCGCGCCTCGTACTCCTCGAGCTCCTGGCGCGAGAGGTTGAGGTTGATGGTCTTGATCGCCACCGTGCGGTCGATGATCGGGTCGACCGCCTTGTAGACGACGCCCATCGCGCCCTGGCCGATCTCCGAGACGATCTTGTAGCGGCCGAGCGTCGAGATCATCGTCACTTCTTGGGAACTGATGCGGTCGCGGGGGACGCGCCCTTCTCGCGGGCGCTCTTTTCCTTCGCCTCGCGCGCCGCCTTGGCGGCGAGCTGGCGCTTCGCGGTCGCCTTCGCGCTGGCGAACGTCTTGGTCCACGACGGGTGGCCCGCCTCGGCGGGCGACAGGTCGAAGTTGGGATCGACGTCGTAGATCTTGATGAATTCCGCGCGGCAGTCGCGGTAGCGGCGCTCGAGGCAATCGGTGAACGCGATGAACTTCATCGCCTTCACGCGGCTCGCGGTG
>JAICTR010000288.1 GCA_025936275.1 Burkholderiales bacterium | reverse complement strand
TCGGGATAGACGTCGGAGACGACCCGCGCCTTCTCGCCGGGCCGCACGTCGTTCAGCTGCGTCTCCTTGAAGTTCGCATCGACCCACCACTCGTCGTTGGCGATGACGACGAAGAGCGGTTGGCCGGGCTGCACCGTGTTGCCCGGCTGCAACGTGAAGTTCGCGATCACGCCGTCGGCGGGCGAGACGACGCGCGTGCGGTCCAGGTCGAGCTGCGCCTGCTCGACGGCGGCGGTCGCGGCCTGCACCGCCGCGTTGTCGTCGCCGGTCTTGCCGAGCGCGCTCTTCGCCTTCGCGACCTCGGCCTCGGCCGCGCGCACCGCGGCCGCGGCGGTCGCGAGCTGCGTGCGCGAGGTCTCCGCCGCCTGCGGCGAGATGAAGCCGCTCTTCACGAGCTGCTGGTTGCGCTCCCACGTGCTGCGCGCGTTGGACTCCTCCGCGCGGCGCTGCGCGAGCACCGCCTCGGCGGAAGCGACGCCCGCGCCCTGCTGCGAGACGTCCTGCCGCGCGAGCTCGAGCTGCGCCTCGGCGCGGTCGAGCGCGATCTGGTAGGGCTTCGGATCGATCTGGAAGAGCGCATCGCCCTTCTTCACGTGCTGCTGGTCGCGGACGAAGACCTGCGTCACGGACCCCGACACCTGCGCCGCGATCTCCGCCTGGTTGGCGCCGACGTAGGCATCGTCCGTCGAGACGAAGCGGCTTTGTTCCATCCACCAGCGCACCGCGAAGAAGGCGCCGATGGCGAGGACCAGGAGGGCGACGATCCACTTGAGCCCTTTGCCGCGCAGGCGGCGCTCACGGCGCGGCGCGGGCGTCGTGGGCTGCGAGGAGGTGTTCTGGCTGGGAGCGGCGGCGGCGGCCATGAGGCATGTGACAGCCGAGCCGGCATTTCATTCGAGCCGGCGCGCGCGGAGGCCGCGGCCCTCGCGGAAAAACAATCCGTCAGGCGACTTCCAGCAGCCGCAGCTTCGCATCGACCTCGGCAATGAAGCGGAAGTCGCGGTCGCTCTGAAGCAGGGCAAGATCCTGCTCGATGGCGATGCGCGCGATGAGGCAATCATTGCTGCTCCGCGGCGCCTTGCCGGCCCGCCGGCATTGCGCGAACAGGCGCGCCGCCTCGACGTGGGTATCGATCGGATCCCATGGCAAGTAGCACATCAATCCCGCGAATCCGGCTCGCCATCGCTCGAAGCGCTCGGCGAAGAGCCGCTTCTCACGATGTGTATGAGTGATAGCGGGGAAGACCGATCGGGAGTTACTTCGCCAGCTTCTGGAAAATGTCGATGGGGATCGGAAAGACGATCGTCGAGGCCTTGTCCCCGGCGATCTGCGTGAGCGTCTGCAGGTAGCGCAATTGCATCGCCTCGGGCTGGCGCGCGAGCGTCTCGGCGGCCTGCAGCAGCTTCTCGGAGGCCTGCAGCTCGCCCTCGGCGTGGATCACCTTCGCGCGGCGCTCGCGCTCGGCTTCGGCCTGCCGTGCGATGGCTCGCACCATCGACTCGTTCAGGTCGACGTGCTTGATCTCCACGATCGAGACCTTGATGCCCCACGCGTCGGTCTGCATGTCGATCGCGTGCTGGATGTCGACGTTCAACTTGTCGCGCTCGGCGAGGAGCGTGTCGAGCTCGTGGCGGCCGAGCACCGCGCGCAGCGTGGTCTGCCCGAGCTGCGAGGTGGCGGAGAGGAAATCGGCGACCTGGATGATCGCCTTCTCGGGCTCCACCACGCGGAAGTACACCACCGCGTTCACCTTCACCGAGACGTTGTCGCGCGTGATGACATCCTGCGGCGGCACGTCGAGCACGATGATGCGCAGGTCCACGCGCACCATCTGCTGGATCACCGGGACGAGGAAGATCAGGCCGGGACCCTTCACGCCCGCATAGCGCCCGAGCTGGAAGATCACGCCGCGCTGGTATTCGCGCAGCACGCGCACCGACGAGACGACGATCACGAGGATGATGAAGACCACACCGGCGCCGAAGTCGAAGATCATGGGGCTTCTCCACGTTTGTCGGGAACCACATCGAGCGTGAGGCCCTGCATCGCGGTCACGCGCACGCGCTCGCCCTTCTTCATCGGCTCGGCACTGCGCACGCGCCAGGTTTCACCATGCAGGTGCGCCCAGCCCTCGCCGGCGAAATCCTCGAGCACCTCGCCCGAGCTTCCGACGAGCTGCTCGCGGCCGCTGACGACGGGCTTGCGGCGAGACTTGAGCAGCACGCCGAGGACGAGCGCCAGGAACACCGCCGTGGCAACCGCGAAGCCCGCGATGAGCGCGTACGGCACGCGGTAACCCGGCACCTCGATGAGGATCACGGAGCCGATCACGAATGCGACGAGGCCGCCGATGCCGAGCGACCCGTACGCGGGCAGGAACGCCTCGGCCACCATGAAGCCCACGCCGAGCACGATGAGGAGCAGGCCCGCGTAGTTCACCGGCAGCATCTGCAAGCCGTAGAGCGCGATCACGAGGCAGATCGCGCCCGTCACGCCCGGCAGCACCAGTCCCGGATTCGAGAACTCGAAGAGGATCGCGTAGATGCCGATCACGATGAGTCCGTAGGCGATCGCCGGATCGGTGATCGCGGCGAGGAAGTTGGTGCGCCAGTCGGGCGCGCGGGAGACCAGCGGCGCGGAAGCCGTCGCGAGCGTGCGCGGCTTGCCGCCCGCGCTCACCTGCCGTCCGTCGAGCCGCTGCATCAGCTCGGGCACGTCGCGCGCGACGAGGTCGACCACCTTCTGGTCGAGCGCCTCGGTCGCGGAAAGGCTCACCGCCTCGCGCACTGCGCGCTCCGCCCATTCGGCGTTGCGCCCGCGCAGGATCGCGAGCGAGCGGATGTAGGCCTCGGCATCGTGCACCGCCTTCTGCACGTGGGCATCGCCCGCCGCGGGCGCTTGCTTGCCGTCCTTCGGGCTGCCGGCGGGCATCGGCGACGGGCCGCCCAGGGAGACGGGCGTCGCGGCGCCGAGGTTGGTCCCGGGCGCCATCGCCGCGACATGGCAGGCATAGAGGATGTAGGTGCCCGCGCTCGCCGCGCGCGCACCCGACGGCGCGACGAATCCCGCCACCGGCACCGGCGAAGCGAGGATGTCCTTGACGATCGAGCGCATCGACAGATCCAGCCCGCCGGGCGTATCCATGCGCAGCACCACGAGCTGCGCGCCCTCCTCGCGCGCGCTCTCGAGCCCGCGATGCACGTAGTCGGCGATCGCCGGGCCGATGGCACCGTCGATGGAGAGCACGACCACCGGCCGCGGTAGCGCGGCCCACACCGCGCAGGCGGCGAGCACCAGCAGCAGCGAAAACAGGAAGCGCATCGGGGGCGGGCTCCGCGGTGACGTGCCCACCCACTATAGCCCTAGGGCCGGCGCACCATCACCACGCCCGCGGCGCCGAGCAGCAATGCGAGGACGACGAGCGCCGCATCGCTTAGCGTCGGGATCGCACGCACGCCGCTTCCACCGCCGCCGCCCCCGGCCCCGCCACCGCCACCCGGGCCTCCCTGGTCCAGGATGCTGCCGTTCGCCGCGAGGTCGTCGTCTCCCAGCGCGCCATCGGTGATGGTGAACGTCGCGGTGTTCCCGGCGAGCGTGCCGGGAAGCACGTACCAGTGCGGCGACGCATCGGAAGGCGTGGGTCCGAACTTGTAGTAAGCCGCGCCCGCCGGAATCGCCGTGGGATACGTCACGGTGAGCGTGACGGTGGAACCGGCCGTGCATGCGAGCAGCGTGAAGTCGAGAAGCCCGAACGGCATCGCGACCGGCGGCGCCGTCGCGGGGCTTCGCGGGCTGCCCGTCGCGGGAATGAAGAACGCGGACTCCATCGGCGCGGTGCCTTGCGGCGCGAAGGTGCAGCTCGCGCCGCCCCCGGAAAGCGTCACGGTCGCGCTGCCGAGCCCGGTCGCGACCGGTCCGGTGAACGAGCGCGAGACCGGCGAGGCGGTCACCGGGGCAGAGACCGGCCCGCTCCCGACGCCGTTGCTCGCCGCCACGGTGCATGCATACGAGGTGCCGTTGCGCAGCCCGCTCACGACGATCGGCGAGCCCGCGCCGCTCGCGCTCTGCGTGCCGCACTTGGCGACATACGAGAGGATCGGCGAGCCGCCGTCGGA
>JAICTR010000411.1 GCA_025936275.1 Burkholderiales bacterium | reverse complement strand
TACTGCGAGCTCGATGCGAGCGTGATGGAAAGCCGCGGGCCGCTCGCCGGCACCGAGGCGAACGTGCCGCGCGCCGGCGCGGTGTGCGCGCTGCAGCGCGTGAAGAACCCGGTGCTCGTGGCGCGCAAGGTGATGGAGGAGACCGACCACGTGATGCTCGCGGGCGAAGGCGCGCAGCGCTTCGCGCGCGTGATGGGGTTCCCGGACCACGATCCGGCCACGCCGGCGCGCACCGCCGACTGGCGCGAGAAGAAGGCGCGCCTCGGCGAGGTGCTCGGCAAGCACAGCCTCAAGATGCGCCGCTTCCTCAAGGACCATCCGGAATACGCCGGCGGCACCGTGGGCGCGGCGGCGATCGACGCGGAGGGCGTCCTCGCGGCCGCCACTTCCACCGGCGGCGTCACGTTGAAGCTCGTGGGACGCGTGGGCGACTCGCCGCTTCCCGGCGCCGGCAACTACGCCTCGGGCGCGGCGGCCGCGTCGGCGACCGGCACCGGCGAATACGTGATGCGCTCGCTCGCCACGCGCGCCATCGCCGAAGCGGTCGAGCGCGGCGCGACGCTCGCGAAGGCGGTCGAGGCGGTGCTCGATCGCCTCGGGCGCGACTACGATGCCGATGTCGGCTTCGTCGCCGTCGACGCGTCGGGAAACGCCGTCGCCGCGCACCGCACGCGCGACATGCCGCATGCATGGTTCACCGCGGAAGGCGAGGTCGCCGCGCGCATGCGCGCGCCATGACCCACAAGATCCCGGTCTCGACCCTGGTCGTGATCTACACGCCCGCGCTCGACGTGCTGCTCCTCGAGCGCGCCGACCGGCCCGGCTTCTGGCAGTCGGTGACCGGGAGCCAGGACCCGGGCGAGACGCTCGCCGAGACCGCCGCGCGCGAGGTGCTGGAGGAAACCGGCATCCGCGCCGCCGACCACCGCCTGGAGGACTGGAACTTGCAGAACGTGTTCGAAATCTATCCCGTATGGCGCGACCGCTACGCGCCCGGCGTGACGCACAACACCGAGCATGTGTTCGGGCTGCGCGTGCCGGGGCGCGTCCCCGTCCGGCTCGAGCCGCGCGAGCACCTCGCGGCCGAGTGGCTGCCGTGGCACGAGGCCGCGGCGCGGGTCTTTTCCTGGAGCAACCGCAAGGCCATCCTCACGCTTCCCGAAAGGCACGCCTGACATGACCGCGCGCGCGCTCACCGTCGTCACCTACAACATCCACAAGGGGCTCTCGCAGTTCAACCGCCGCCTGGTGCTGCACGAGATCCGCGACCGCCTGGGCTCGCTCGATGCGGACGTCGCCTTCCTGCAGGAGGTGCAGGGGCGCCACGAGGGCAACGCCAAGCGCCATGTCGCGTGGCCCGAGAAGTCGCAGCATGAGTTCCTGTGCCGCGACGGCGCGCACAGCTGCTACGGGATGAACGCGGTGTACCAGGACGGCCACCACGGCAACGCCGTCGTGAGCCGCTTCCCGATCTCCTGCTGGGACAACATCGACATCTCGCACCATCCGATCGAGAGCCGCGGCCTCCTGCACTGCGAGCTCGAGGTGCAGGGATGGAAGAAGCGCCTGCACTGCATCAACGTGCACCTGGGCCTGTGGGCGAGGAGCCGGCGCTTCCAGCTCGAGTGGCTCGCCGACCGCATCCGCGCCGCGGTGCCCGAGGGCGAGCCGCTCATCGTCGCGGGCGACTTCAACGACTGGCAGAAGAAGGCGAGCGACTACCTCGCGGCGCAGCTCAAGCTGGTGGAGGTGTTCGAGCAATCCGAGGGCCGGCTCGCGAAGAGCTATCCGGCGAAGCTGCCGATGCTGCCGCTCGACCGCATCTACGTGCGCGGCCTCGGCATCCAGGGTACGGAGCGGCTGGTGGGATTGCCGTGGTCGCGCCTCTCCGACCACGTCGCGCTCGCGGCACGGCTCGCGCCCTAGCGCTGCCCGCGGCTCGCCGCGGCGCCGCGGATGAGGGTGCCCACGCCGGAGCTGGTGAGCACTTCCAGCAGGAGCGCGTGCGAGACGCGCCCGTCGATGATGTGCGCGCTCTTCACGCCGTTCCTCACCGCGTCGAGCGCGCACTCCACCTTGGGAAGCATGCCGCCGGAGATGGTGCCGTCCTCGATCATCTCGTGCACGCGCTGCGCGGTGAGCCCGGTCACGACCTTGCCCTCGCGATCGAGGACGCCGGTGGTGTTGGTGAGGAGGATCAGCTTCTCCGCCTGCAGCGTGATGGCGAGCTTGCCCGCGGCGATGTCGGCGTTGATGTTGTAGGCGACGCCGTTCTCGTCGCTGCCGATGGGCGCGATCACCGGGATGAAGTCGCGCGAATCGAGGAGCTGGATGATCTCCGGGTCGATGCGCACCACCTCGCCCACCAGGCCCACGTCGATCTTCTTCTTCTTGTCGTCCTTGCTCGGGAGCTTGAGCTTGCGGGCGTGGATGAAGTGCCCGTCCTTGCCGGTGAGGCCCACGGCCTTCCCGCCCGCCTTGTTGATGAGCGTCACGATGTCCTGGTTGATGAGGCCGCCCAGCACCATCTCGACGACATCGAGCGTCTCCTCGTCGGTGACGCGCATGCCCTGGATGAACTCGCTCTGCTTGCCGAGCTTCTGCAGCAGCGCGCCGATCTGCGGGCCGGCGCCGTGCACCACCACCGGGTTCATGCCGATCAGCTTGAGCAGCACCACGTCCTCGGCGAAATCCTCCTGCAGCGCGACGTCGGTCATCGCGTTGCCGCCGTACTTGATCACGATGGTGCGGTCGTAGAACTGCCGGATGTA
>JAICTR010000333.1 GCA_025936275.1 Burkholderiales bacterium | reverse complement strand
CTTCTTCAGGCGCGCGCGCAGCAAGGCGAGCGGATGGCGGCGCAGGGTGAGCCCGAGCGCGGCGTAATCGGCGACGATGTCGTCGCCTTCGCTCGGGGCCGCGAGCGAGGGCATCGGCATGCGTGCCGCGGGACGCCCGAGCCGCGTCGCCTCGTCCACCGCGAGCGTTTCCCAGAGCGCCGCGCGGCGATGGCCGGCGAGACCCGCGAGCGCGTCGGCGGCGGCGAGCGCCGAGAGGTCGGCACGATCGAGCCCGGCCCGGCGCGCGAGATCCTCGATGGAGTCGAACGTACGTTCGTGCCGCTCGACCACCAGGCGCTCCGCCGCCTGCTGCTTCAATCCCTTCACCAGGCCGAGGCCCAGGCGCAGCGCGGGCTTTCGCCCCTCTTCGAGCGTGCTGTCCACCTCGCTATGCATCACGTCCGCCGGCCGCACCTCCACGCCGTGCCTGCGGGCATCCTGCACGATGGCCGAGGTCGAATAGAAGCCGAGGGGCTGGCTGTTGAGGAGCGCGGCGGCGAACGCGGCGGGCTCGTGGCACTTGAGCCAGCTCGAGACGTACACCAGCAGCGCGAAGCTCGCCGCGTGCGACTCGGGAAAGCCGTACTCGCCGAAGCCCTGGATCTGCTGGTAGATCTGCTCGGCGAACGCGCGCGAGTAGCCGCGCGCGAGCATGCCGTCCACGAGCTTCTCGCGGAAGGGCTCGATGCCGCCGCGCCTGCGCCACGAGGCCATCGCGCGCCGCAGCCGGTCCGCCTCGCCGGGCGTGAAGCCGGCGGCGACCACCGCGAGCTGCATCACCTGCTCCTGGAAGATCGAGACGCCGAGCGTGCGCTCGAGCACGCGCCGCACCTCCTCGCTCGCGTAGCTCACCGGTTCAGAGCCTTCGCGCCGGCGCAAATACGGATGCACCATGCGTCCGGTGATCGGGCCGGGCCGCACGATCGCCACCTCGATCACGAGATCGTAGAAGCACGCGGGCTTCAGGCGCGGCAGCATCGCCATCTGCGCGCGCGACTCGATCTGGAACACGCCGATCGTGTCGGCGCGCTGGATCATCTCGTAGACGCGCGGGTCTTCACTGGGGACGGATCCCAATTCAAGCGGGCGATATCCGCTTTGTTCGCCCTGGCTCCCGAAATGGGGGTCTGCCCCCGATGTCTGGCGGTATCCATTGACCAGGTCGATCGCCCTGCGGATGCACGAGAGCATGCCGAGCCCCAGCACGTCGACCTTCAGCAATCCCAGCGCATCGAGGTCGTCCTTGTCCCACTGGATCACCGTGCGCTCGGGCATCGAGGCGTTCTCCACCGGCACCAGCCGCGACAGGCGGCGGTTGTCGATCACGAACCCGCCGGGATGCTGCGAGAGGTGGCGCGGGAAGCCGACCAGCTCGCGCGTGAGGTCGACCACCTGGCGCACGACTCGGCTCGCGACATCGAAGCCCGCCTCGGCGAGGCGCTGCTCGAGCGCCGCGCGGTTGTCCCACCAGGAGAGCGATTTCGCGAGCAGGTCCACCTGGTCGAGCGAAAGGCCGAGCGCCTTGCCGACGTCGCGCAGCGCGCTCTTCGGCTGGTAGGTGATGACCACCGCGGCGATCGCCGCTCGCTCGCGTCCGTACTTCGCGTAGATGTACTGGATCACCTCCTCGCGGCGCTGGTGCTCGAAATCCACGTCGATGTCGGGCGGCTCGTTCCTCTCCTTCGAGATGAAGCGCTCGAAGAGCACCGACATGCGGCCGGGATCGACCTCGGTGATGCCGAGGCAATAGCACACCGCGGAGTTCGCCGCCGATCCGCGTCCCTGGCAGAGGATCTTCTCGCGCCGCGCGAAGGCGACGATGTCGTGCACGGTGAGGAAGAAGGGCTCGTAGGCGAGCTCGGCGATGAGCTTCAACTCGTGCTCGACCGTCTCGACGACGCTCGCCGGAGCGCCCGAGGGGTAGCGCCGCGCGAGCCCTTCGTAGGTGAGCGCGCGAAGATGCGTCGCGGGCGTCTCTCCCGCCGGCACCAGCTCCTCGGGATATTCGTAGCGGATCTCGTCGAGGGAGAAGCGGCAATGGGCTGCGACATCGAGCGTCGCGGCGAGGAGCCGCGCGGGATGGATGCGCGCGAGGCGCCCGATGGAGCGCAGGTAGCGCTCGCCGTTGGGATGCAGCTCGCGCGCGGCCTCGGCGAGCGGGCGCTGCAGGCGGATCGCGGTCATCACGTCCTGCAGCCGCTGGCGGCCGCGCTCGTGCATGTGCACGTCGCCCGCGGCGACGCAAGGCAGGTCGAGGCGCTCGCCGAGCATCTCCAACGAAGCGATGCGCGCCTCGTCGTCGCCCGCGCGATGCAGCTCCACGGCGATCCATGCGCGGTTCGGGAAGCGGCTTGCGATCCATGCGCCCTCCTCCTCGCGCGGCGTCGCCGAGGGCAGCCAAAGCGCGAGGAGCCCTTGCGTGTCTTGCGGAAAATCTTCGCGCGTGGCGCGGTATTCGCCCTTCGGCGCGGCACGGCGCGCGCGCGTGGCGAGCTCGCAGAGCTTCTCGTAGCCTTCGCGGCTCGCGGCGAGCAGCACCACGCGCGGGCCATCGGCGAGGGCGAGCTCGCTGCCGACGATGAGCTTCAGTCCCGCCTCCTTTGCCGCGACATGCGCGCGCACGATGCCCGCGACCGAGCATTCGTCGGTGATCGCGAGCGCGCGGTAGCCCAGCTCGGCCGCGCGGTACACCAGCTCCTCGGGGTTCGAGGCGCCGCGCAGGAACGTGTAGTTGCTGATGCAGTGCAGCTCCGCGTAGCCGGGGATCACGCGAACACCCCGTGCAGGTACCAAGCGTGGGGATCGCGGTGCTCGCGGAACACCCACCAGCATTCGCCGCGGCGGTTCGCGGCGATGTAGTAATCGCGCCGCACCTCGGCGCCATCCCACCATCCCGCCTCGATTCGCTCGGGGCCGGCCCGCAGCTCGAGCTCCGTCTCCTGCATCGCGAGCCGCCGCGGCCGCTTCAGCAGGAAAAGGGGACGGACGCCGTTCCCGCTTTGGCGCAAGGCGTGTTCGCGGTCGCGAAAAACGGGGTCCGTCCCCGATTTTCGTTTCCAGTCGCGCTCGGGGCGATGATCGCCGGCGAGCGCGATGGCGAACACGCGCTCGCGGCCGAGGCGCGCGGCGAGGCGCTCCACGAGGCGCTCGCGATCGAGGGCCTGCTCGCGCTCGCCGGGAAGCCAGGACGCCTCGCGCGAAGCGCGCGCGAGCAGCGCCTCGGCGCGCAGCTCGAGCGCCACGGTGGGCGCGTCGAGCGCGAGACGTGCGAGCTTCTCGCGCGCGATCGCGAGGATGAAATCGGCCTCGCGCTCGGGCGAGGCGAACTCGAGCGCGACGCGCGTGCGCGCCTTGCGGGAATGCTCGAGCGTGAGCACGAGCCGCTGCACGCCGGCGCCGCGGCCGCGCAGCGTCCCTTCGAGCTCGGCGAGCAGGCGCGCGAGCGGAAACGCCAGCGCTTCGACGCCTTCGGCTTCGGCGGGAAGCTCCAGCCGCGAGCGGAAGCGCGGCGGCGGCGCATACGGCAGGCGCGGATCGGCGGTGCGCCCGGTGAGCCGCGCGAGCGCCTCGGCGATCTGCGGTCCGAAGCGCCGTGCGAGGCCT
>JAICTR010000144.1 GCA_025936275.1 Burkholderiales bacterium | reverse complement strand
TTGTAGGCGCGCACGCTCTCGCCGCGTCGCGACGCGCGCTTGCTCTCGGTGCGGCGCAGGACGGCGCGCACGCGCGCGAGGAGCTCGCGGTTGCTGAACGGCTTGGTGACGTAGTCGTCGGCGCCGAGCTCGAGGCCCATCACGCGGTCCACCTCTTCCTTGCGGCCGGTGAGGATGATGATCGGCAGGTCCAGCGATTCGCGCAGCCGGCGCGCGATGGCGAGCCCGTCCTCGTCCGGGAGCTTCAGGTCGAGGATCACGAGGTCGACGATCTCGGCGCCGAGCACCTTGTCCATGTCGGCGCCGGTCTCCGCCACCGATACCTGGAAGTCGTTCTCCGTGAGGTACTCGCGGATCACGTCCCGGATGGCGGCGTCGTCGTCTACGACGAGGATGTGGGCTTCCAACGGTCCCTTGCGAATGTCGTTGTTTGGCGCATTCTAGCGCGGGAACCCGTAGAATCCGAAGAGGATGACCGCCGAGCCCCTTCCGCCGGGGGCGCCCGTTTGAGCGCCCAGATGCCGGCGATCCTCGAAATGCCCCGGTCCGCCCCGGCCCGGAAGACCCTCGCTTACGTCGCCTTCGCGGCCGTCTACTACCTGCTCGCCGCGTATGCGGCGCACCTGCCGTTCCATGCCCGCCTGCCGCTCTTCGTCTGGCCGGCCCACGGGCTCGCCCTGGGCGTGCTGCTGGTGGTCGCTCCGCGGCGCTGGTGGGGTTATGTCGCGATCGTCTTCGCCGCCAGCGTCGCGGTGGGCCTCGATCGCTCCGACCCATGGTCGGCGATCCTCGCCACCGCCGCGCTCAACTGCGCGCAGCCGCTCGCGGTCGCCGCGGGGCTGATCCGCCTCGCCGGACCGCGCGTGGGCATCGATACCGTGCGCGGCGTCTCGGCATTCCTCGTCGGCATGGTGCCGCTGGTCGCGGCGATGGCGCTCTTCGACGCGGCGCTCGGCTACAGCCGCCTGCACACCACGTTCCGCAACCAGTGGTCGGTGACCTTCGTCTCGACGATGCTCGGGATGCTGCTCACGGCGCCGCTGATCCTCGCGTGGAGCCGCACCATGCCGCGCGAGGCGGCCGAGGTCGCGCGCCGCCGCTGGCCCGAGCTCGCCGCGCTCTACGCCGGGCTCGTGATCACCACCAGCTACGTGTTCGGCGCGCCGGCGCGCGCCGAGGGCTTCATTCCCTCGCTCGCGTACCTGTGCGCGCCGTTCCTCATCTGGGCGGCGCTCTCCTTCGGGCTGCGCGCGGCGACGCTCGGGCTCTCGATCTTCGGCCTCATCGTCTATTGGCACACCGGGCAGGCGCTCGGGCCTTTCGCCGGCGAGGGAATGCCGGACGTGCGCTCGCTCCTGCACCTGCAGGGCTATCTCGCGACCCTCATCGTGACCACGATCTTCGCCGCGGCGCTGCTCGTGGAACGCCAGGAGGCGGCGCGCGAGACCGAGGCCTGGCGCAACCGCCACGAGGCGGTGATCCGCGCGAGCGGCAGCCTCCTCTACGAGTTCGATCCGGCGCAGGGCGGCGTGCTCTGGGACGGCGACACCGTGGCGGTGCTCGGCACGCGGCGCGAGCACATCAACACGATCCAGAAGTGGGTGGACCGCGTGCATCCCGAGGACCGCATGCGCCTCAAGGGATTGCGCCGCATGCTCGCCACCGGCGACCTGGCGCACATCGCGCTCGAGTACCGCTTCAAGCGCGACGACGGCGAGTTCATCACCGTGGGCGTGAACGCGTACCGCATCGGCGCGGTCGCCGGCGCCCCGGGCTCGACGCGGCGCGTGATCGGCTTCGTGAAGGACGTGTCGGAAAAGGTGCGCGCCGAGGAGGAGCGGCAGCGCCTCGCCGCGCAGCTGCGCCAGGCCGAGAAGATGCAGGCGGTGGGCCACCTCGCGGGCGGCATCGCCCATGACTTCAACAACATCCTCGGCGCGATCCTGGGCTACGGCGAGCTCGCGCAGATGAAGGCCGAGGGCGACATGAAGCGCTACCTCGACACCATCATGAGCGCGGGCAACCGCGCCAAGGCGCTCGTCTCGCAGATCCTCTCCTACAGCCGCGCGGAGAACGCGGAGCGCATCCCGGTGATCGTGGCGCCGGTCGCGCAGGAAGTGTGCGACCTCATCCGCGGCTCCTCGCCGGAGACGATCGAGGTGCGCTTCGCCGGCGACGGCAGCGAGGCCGCCGTGCTCGGCGATCCCACGCGCCTGCACCAGCTCCTCATGAACCTCTGCACCAACGCGGTCCAGGCGATGGGCGAGAAGGGCGTGCTCGAGATCGACGTGAGCGAGGAGTCGCTCGCCGAGCCGCGCAAGGTGCGCACCGGCGAGATGCCCGCCGGCGAGTACGTGAAGGTCACCGTGCGCGACACCGGGCATGGCATCGCGCCCGAGGTGATCGACCGCATCTTCGAGCCCTTCTTCACCACCAAGCCCGCCGGCCGCGGCACCGGCCTCGGCCTCGCGCTGGTGCACGCGGTGGTGATGGAGCACCACGGATTCCTGCAGGTGACGAGCGACCTTGGCCACGGCACCCGCTTCGAGGTCTGGATGCCGCAGGTGCACGTCGAGGAAGGTAAGGCCGAGCCGGCGCACGCGCTGCCGATGGGCCAGGGCCAGGCGATCCTCGCCGTGGACGACGAGCCGGAGGTGCTCGCGGCGCTCGAGGAGATGCTCGCCTCGCTGGGCTACGAGCCGATCGGCTACACCGATAGCCGCGAGGCCCTCGCCGCCGCACGCGCGAGCCCGCGCCGCTTCGACGCGGTGGTGAGCGACGAGGTGATGTCGCAGCTCACCGGCACGCAGCTCGCGATCGAGCTGCGCAAGTTGAATCCCACCCTTCCCATCGTGATCGCGAGCGGCTACGGCGGGGCGGGGTTCGAGACACGCGCGCTTTCCGCCGGCGTGAACCGCGTGCTCAAGAAGCCGTACCGCATGAGCGACATCGGCGAGGTGCTCGCGTCCTTCTTCGGCGCCTGAGCCTTTACACTTGAAACTCTCCTCGCGCGTGCCGTAACGCCTCGGTAATCGCCGCGCGGCAACGTAAGCCGCGCCGGGATTCGCCCGGCAAATTTTTGCGTCGGGGAGAGCGAATGCGGCAGGAAAGCGCCGGCGAAACCGGGCCGGCGGAGGCGAACGCGCCGGAGCGCGCGGGCTCGATGGCGCGCGTTGCGGAACGGCTGGTGCGTGCGGCGGGCGGGGACGCGCTGTTGTGGGACGGCGCGCGCCTCGCCTCCCATTTCCAGCCGATCCTCAGCGTGCGCGAGCGCGCGTGCCACGGCTACGAGGCGCTGCTGCGCCCGAGCGAAGCCTCCGGCGAGCGCATCCCCGCGGTGCGCCTCTTCGAGCGCACCGCCGCGGAACGCCGCGCGGTGCTCGACTGGGCATGCCGCGCGCTGCACCTGCGCAACTACGCACGCTTCGATGCCGACGAGCGCATGCTGTTCCTCAACGTGCACGCGCAGGCCGCGGCGCACGACGCGAAATGCGCGCTCGAGCTGGGCGAGCTGGTGCGCTATTACGGCCTGCCCCCGAAGCGCGTGTGCGTGGAGATCCTCGCCGAGGACTGCGACGAGGCGAGTCTCGCCGACGCGGTCGGCATCTATCGCGGCCTCGGCCTCTCGATCGCGATCGACGATTTCGGAAGCGCGCGCTCCAACTTCGACCGCGTGCTCGCGCTGCATCCCGACCTGGTGAAGCTCGATCGCTCGCTGGTCGCCGACGCGCTCCTGGGATGGGGACGCGCGCGGCGCATGCTCGGCGGCATCGTCGAGCTGCTGCACGAGATGCGCGCGCAGGTCGTGGTGTCCGGCATCGAGAGCGCCGCCGAGGCGCGCGTCGCGATCGACGCCGGCGCGGACTTCGTGCAGGGCTTCTACTTCGCGCCGCCCGCGGTGCGACCCGAAGACGACGACACGGCGCTCGCGCGCCTGCATGCGGTCCTCGCGGGCGGCGGCCGGTCGGGGCTCGCCGCGGTTTCGTGAGCGGTTCCTTCCGTCGGAAGCGGCCGACAGGCATTTCGGGCGCCGCCGACAGCGGGCGTCGCGTTCAAGCGCTTCAATGAAGTTCGCCGGCCCCTTCCCGGGGCCGGACCACTTCCAGGAGACGTCATGAGCGCCCCGATGTCCGAGCCGCAACCGAAGCCCATCCTCACCGACGTGCGCAAGCTGCGGGAGACCGCGCGCCGCCACATCGAGGAAGGCGCGGTCACGGAGAGCTACGGCGCGGACAAGGAAAAGGTGCTGCAGCTGCTGAACGAGGCGCTCGCGACCGAGCTCGTGTGCACCCTGCGCTACCGCCACGACTATTTCATGGCGCGCGGCATCGATTCCAGGGCCGCCGCGGGCGAATTCCTCGAGCACGCCAACGAGGAGCTGGGCCACGCCGACCGCATCGCGGAGCGCATCGTGCAGCTCGGCGGCGAGCCGCGATTCGATCCCGACACGTTGGTCGCGCGCAGCCATTCGGAATATCGCACCGGGCGCACGGTGCAGGACGCGATCCGCGAGAACCTCATCGCGGAACGCATCGCGATCGACAGCTATCGCGAGATCGTGCAATTCATCGGCGACTCCGATCCGACGACGCGGCGCCTGATGGAGGAGATCCTCGCGACGGAGGAAGAGCACGCCGACGACCTGGCGGACCTCCTGGGGAGCTCCGCCACGCCGACGAAGCAGTGAGGCTAGCGGGAAGCGGCGCGACGCTCGGTCGCGGCGGCGCGTGCGGTGGGAAAGCTCGATTCGGCGATGCGGCGCGACTCGGCGAGCGAGGCCTCGAGGCGGCCCAGCAGGCGCTCGCGGCGCCCCGCGATGCGCATCCACGGGTCGTGCGTCACCTTGCCCCAGCTTTCGAGGGCCCAGCCCTTCATCTCGCGCAAATGGCCGTGGATCTGGTCGCTGTTCATGGTGAGTCTTCTCCCTGGATGATCAAAGCCAGCGCCCGCGCTCCGAGAGCGTGGCCGCCTTCCGCATGTGTCCGCCCAGGACGGCGCGGTGCACTGCCATGCATTCCGGGTTGCCGGCCTTGGCGATCGCGGCCGAGGCGCACGGCAGGTCCTTCGTCACGGGCAACGATTCATCGAGCACGAGCACGCTGACCGTGCCGAGCGCCTGGATCATGGCCGCGGGGTCTTCAGCGGCGAGTCCGGTGGGCAGGCAGGTGGCGAGGCCTATTGCGAGGAGTTTCTTCATGGCCGTCTCCCTTGGTCGTCCGTCCATATTGAATAGGCGGGGAAGAGGCGGGAGTCGGACAGGGCACCATCCGGCCTAGGATTGCTCTGATGTTCTTGTCGGAGGATTCCTACGCGACAAGCAAAAGGCCCGCCGGGTGGGGGGCCTTCGGAATCGGATCCCCGCGTTCGCGGGGATGACGGCGCAAACCGGTCGCTACGCTCTTCGCCGCGCCGTCACTTGACGATCTCCAGGTGCTCCAGGCCGGAGCCCAGGTCGCGGTTCTTCGCGTTCTTGCTCTCGAGCTTGATCTTGAGGCGCAGGTCGTTCACCGAGTCGGCGTTGCGCAGCGCATCCTCGTAGCTGATGATGTCGGCCTCGAAGAGGTCGAAGAGCGCCTGGTCGAAGGTCTGCATGCCGAGCTCGCGCGAGCGCGCGATGAGCTCCTTCATCTCGTGCACCTGGCCCTTGAAGATCAGGTCCGACATGAGCGGCGAGTTGAGCATGATCTCGATCGCGGCCACCCGTCCCTTGGCGCCCTTCTTCGGGATCAGGCGCTGCGAGATGATGCCCTTCAGGTTGAGCGACAGGTCCATCAGCAACTGCGCCCGGCGCTCTTCCGGGAAGAAGTTGATGATGCGGTCGAGCGCCTGGTTGGTCGAGTTCGCGTGCAGCGTCGACATGCACAGGTGGCCGGTCTCGGCGAAGGCGATGGCGAATTCCATCGTCTCGCGCTCGCGGATCTCGCCGATGAGGATCACGTCGGGCGCCTGGCGCAGCGTGTTCTTGAGCGCCGAGAACCAGTCGTTCGTGTCGACGCCCACCTCGCGCTGCGTGACGATGCAGTTCTTGTGCTCGTGGACGTACTCGACCGGGTCCTCGATGGTGATGATGTGGCCGTAGCTGTTCTCGTTGCGGTGGCCGATCATCGCCGCGAGCGACGTGGACTTCCCGGAGCCGGTGCCGCCGACGAAGATCACGAGGCCGCGCTTGGTCATCGCCACGTCCTTCAGCACGTGGGGCAGGCCCAGGTCGTCGAACTTCGGGATCGTCGTGGTGATGGTGCGCAGCACCAGGCCCACGCGCCCCTGCTGCACGAACGCGTTCACGCGGAAGCGCCCGATGCCGCTCGGGCTGATCGCGAAGTTGCATTCGTTGGTCGCCTCGAACTCGGCCGCCTGCTTGTCGGTCATGATCGAGCGGGCGAGCTCCTGCGTGTGGACCGGCGAAAGGCTCTGCTGCGAGACCGGGGTCACCTTGCCGTCCACCTTCATGGCGGGCGGGAAGCCGGCGGTCACGAACAGGTCCGATCCCTTGCGCGCGATCAGCGCGCGCAGCAGGTCGTGCATGAATTTCAGGGATTGCTCGCGTTCCATGTGGGGCTCCTTGGGGGCGCCGGGCCTAGCCGCCGACGAACGTGTCCTTGTTGGCGGCCTTCGTGCGCGCCTCGGGGATCGAGATGAGGTTGCGCTTCACCAGCTCGTGCAGGTTCTGGTCGAGCGTCTGCATGCCGAGCGCCTGGCCGGTCTGGATCGAGGAGTACATTTGCGCCACCTTCGCCTCGCGGATCAGGTTGCGGATCGCGGGGGTGCCGATCATGATCTCGTGCGCCGCGACGCGCCCGCTTCCGTCCTTGGTCTTGCAGAGCGTCTGCGAGATCACCGCGCGCAGCGATTCGGACAGCATCGCGCGGATCATCTCCTTCTCCGCCGCCGGGAAGACGTCGATGATGCGGTCCACGGTCTTGGCCGCGGACGAGGTGTGCAGCGTGCCGAACACCAGGTGGCCGGTCTCGGCGGCGGTCATCGCCAGGCGGATGGTCTCCAGGTCGCGCATCTCGCCCACAAGGATGATGTCCGGGTCCTCGCGCAGGGCGCTCCTCAGCGCGTTCGAGAACGAGAGCGTGTGGGGTCCCACCTCGCGCTGGTTGATGAGGCACTTCTTCGACTCGTGGACGAACTCGATCGGGTCCTCGACGGTGAGGATGTGGCCGTACTCGTTCTCGTTCACGTGATTGATCATCGCGGCGAGGGTGGTCGACTTCCCCGAGCCGGT
>JAICTR010000467.1 GCA_025936275.1 Burkholderiales bacterium | reverse complement strand
TAGTCCGCGCGCGGCTGCTCGATCGCGGTGAAGAGGCCCGAGCCGCTGCTGCCGGGGGCGGTGGCGCCCTCGCTCCACGCGGCCGAGACGAAGCGCGCATCGGCATAAGGGCCCGCGGCGCCCTCGCTCACCTTCTTCAGGCCGCCTTCGGGATGGTGGATGCCCACGATGCCGGTCCCGGCCGCGACCGGAAGCGAATCCCACCCTGCGTACACCACGCCTTCCGGCGGCATCTCGTTCAGGCGCAGCAGCGCGCCGTCGAGCCCCACGTCCGCGACGAGGAGCTGCGCGCCGCCCGCCGTTTGCTCGGGCGAGCGAGCCTGCGTGCCGCCGCAACCATCGGCCGCGTCGAACCACAGCGCCGCGATGCTGCTTGCCGCCTCCTGGTCATGGATGCAGTGCGCCGCGGTGTAGTAGTAGGGCGTGAACGAGCCGTCGCCGGGATTGAGCAGCGTGCCGGTGCAGGCGTAGACGTAGCCATCGCTCACGTACGTGATGCGCGAGACCGCCGTGGCGGCCCGCGCGAGGGCCGGATCGGACGGCGCGACGCAGGCGAGGTCCATCTGGCACGAGCCGCCGGAGGCGGACTTCGCGACCGCGGCGCCGACCTGGGCGGCGGCGGGGCTCCAGAAGTGCTGCGCGACCTTGGCGATCGCGATCGAGACCTGCGTCGTGTCCGCACCCTCGGGCGCGAAGAGCTCGACGATCGCGCGATCGCCCTCGATCACCGGGCTCCACAGCGTGCCGAGCGCGGGGAGGCGCGCCTCCATCGGCCGGCGTGCCTCGTCTTCCGCCGCGAAGCGGGCGCGCATTCCCGCGGGCGCTTGGCGGACGGAAAGCTCCACGCGCAGCGCGCGCGCGCCGTCGGCGACGATGCGCCATTGCGCGACCTGGCCGCCGCTGACCGCGTGCCATTGCAGCGCGGCGCACCCGCCGTCGGGCGTCGAGGCGAGGTCGCGCACCGCGCCGAGCTTGAGCGCCCGCAGGCCCGATCGGGCGTTCTCGGCGCGCATCGCCTCGACCTCGGCCGGATCCAGCGCCGGAAGGTGCAGGGAGGTCGATCCGAGCGTGGAGAGCGGCCGCGCCGCGGCGATCGCGCTCTTCGCCGCCGCCGGGCGATGCGCCGAGAGGTTGCGCTCGGCGGCGGCCTGGCCGGTGGCGCAGCACAGGGCGATGAGGAGCAGGGCGGCGGCGGTTTTCATCGGGACCTCGTCTCGCGGTTTCGGCAAGCGCAGGATCGCGTGCGCCGCTTCCGCGGGCCATCGGGAGAACCCCGAGGCCGGGGAGCGGAATGCCCGAGGAAGAGCTCCGGACGATCAGAAGTACCAGCGCACTTGCCCGTAGGTGCTGCGCGGAATCTCCGCGGGAAAGCCGTGCTCGTCGAACTCGACGTGCCTGCGATCGAAGACGTTCGAGACAGTGACCGAGAGCTCGAGGTCGCGCGTCGGACGGTAGCCCACGCGCAGGTCGGTCGCGGAATACGACGGCACCGTGGTGAGGTAGGAAAGCGCACTCACGTAGCGCCAATCAACGTCGAGGTCGATCATGTCGGTCGCGCGCCACGACGAGCGCAGCTTCACGGTGTGGCGCGGATCGTTGCCCAGGTTCGCGGGCCCGTTGAGGTCGCCATTGCCGCTCTTGTCGCGCAGGTCCTGGTGCAGCTCGAGCAATCCCGCCATCAGCCGCCAGCGCGGCGCCGCTTGCCACATCGCCCAGCCCTCGATGCCGCTGGTGTGGCCCTCGACGGTGTTGGCGATGAAGGCGCCGCCGCCCGGGGCGAGGCGCCCGCCGCGCAGGTCGTCGAGCCGAGTGTAGAACGCGGTGAGCGAAACCGAGAGCCGCGAACCGGGCGTGCCGCGATAGCCGGCCTCGAACGTGTCGCCGGTCTCGGACTCGAAGTCCGGGCCGCCGCGAATGAAGAAAGGCGGGTTGCCGGGGAAGAAGAGATCGCGATCGACGCGACCCGGCGTGCGCGCGACACGTGAAGCCGATGCCCAGAGCAGGTGCTCCGGCACGGGCTTCCACGCGAGGCGCAGGTCCGGAAGGAACACCGGGTTCACGAACACGTCCGTCTGCCAGCGCGCGCCCGCGATCAGCGAGAGGTTGCGTGCGAGCGCGATCTCGTCCTGCGCGGCCACGCTCGCCCAATGCAGGTTCCGATCCTCGGGAATGAAGCGCACGATCGGCGTGGGCGTCGTGT
>JAICTR010000150.1 GCA_025936275.1 Burkholderiales bacterium | reverse complement strand
CGCGGCTCGTGCATCGTGGTGCAGGCGGACCTGCTCGACATCGCCTCGCTCGCGCGCCTCGTCGAGGAGGCGGGCGAAGCCTTCGGGCGCCTCGACGGCCTCGTCAACAACGCCTCGTCGTTCTACGCGACGCCGTTCGGCGCGATCGGCGCGGCGCAATGGGACGACCTCCTCGGCACCAACCTGCGCGCGCCGCTCTTCCTCGCGCAGGCCGCGGCGGCGCGGCTTCGCGCGGCGCACGGCGCGATCGTGAACATCGTGGACATCCACGCCGAGCGCCCGCTCAAGGACTTCGCGGTGTATTCGCTCGCCAAGGCGGGGCTCGCGGGGCTCACGCGCGCGCTCGCGATGGAACTCGCGCCCGAGGTGCGCGTGAACGGCGTCTCGCCGGGCGCGATCCTCTGGCCCGACGAAGGGCGCCATTTCGGCGCATCGGAGCGCGAGCGCATCACCGCGCAGACGCCGCTCGCGCGCACCGGCAATCCGGAGGACATCGCCGGCGCGGTAAAATACCTGCTCTTCGATGCGCCCTTCGTGACCGGCCAGATCCTCGCCGTGGATGGGGGCCGCGCTTTGCACCTCTAGGCACTCATGGAATCAAAACCGGGGTCTGTCGCCAAGGATCCGCGCAAGGCCGAATTCGAGTCGGCGAAGCTCGCCAAGCGCCTGCGCCGCCAGGTGGGCGAGGCGATCGCCGACTTCGGCATGATCGAGGCGGGCGACAAGGTGATGGTGTGCCTCTCGGGCGGCAAGGACAGCCACGCGCTGCTGGACATCCTGCTGCGCCTGCGCACCAAGTCGCCGGTCCCGTTCGAGATCGTCGCGGTGAACCTCGACCAGCGGCATCCGGGATTTCCGGAGCACGTGCTGCCCGACTACCTGCGCGCGCTGGGCGTGCCGTTCCACATCGAGGTGCAGGACACCTACAGCGTCGTGAAGCGCGTGATCCCCGAGGGAAAGACGATGTGCGGCCTGTGCTCGCGGCTGCGCCGGGGCGTCCTCTATCGCGTGGCGGACGAGCTCGGCGCGACGAAGATCGCCCTCGGCCACCATCGCGGCGACATCCTCGAGACGTTCTTCCTCAACCTCTTCCACGGCGGCACGCTGAAGACCATGCCGCCCAAGCTCCTCTCCGACGACCGACGGCACGTCGTGATCCGCCCGCTCGCGTATGTGGAGGAGTGCGACCTCGAGGCCTATGCCGGGCTGCGCGCGTTCCCGATCATTCCCTGCGACCTGTGCGGCTCGCAGGACCAGCTGCAGAGAAAGCAGGTGAAGGCGCTGCTGCGCGAGTGGGAACGGCACCATCCCGGAAGGCTCGAATCCATTTTCGGCGCGCTCACGAACGTCGCGCCCTCGCACCTGCTGGACCGTTCGCTCTTCGACTTCGCAAACATCGAGGCGCAAGGCGAACCGCAATCGATCCCGATCCAATTCGCGCCCCGCGCGCCCGATGCCGCCGGCGCGCCGCGCTAGCCGCATCCCACCAGGAACCCCCATGGCCATCAAGCAATTCCCGTCGACCAAGAAGATCACCTCCTTCCACCCGCCGCAGCGCACCCTGCTCGGCCCGGGCCCCACGGAGATCCATCCGCGCGTGCTCACCACCATGAGCCAGCCCGCGATCGGCTACCTCGATCCGGTGTTCGTCGAGATGATGGAGGAGCTGAAGGCGCTGCTGCGCTACGTCTACCAGACCGAGAACGCGCTCACCTTCCCGGTCTCCGGCCCCGGCTCGGTGGGGATGGAGTACTGCTTCGTGAACATGGTCGCCCCCGGCGACAAGGTGATCGTCGCGAGGAACGGCGTCTTCGGCGGCCGCATGATCGAGAACGTCGAGCGCTGCGGCGGGACGGCGGTCGTGGTGGACGACGAGTGGGGCAAGCCCGTCGACCCGCACAAGGTCGAGGACGCCTTCAAGAAGCATCCCGATGCGCGCATCCTCGCCTTCGTGCACGCGGAGACCTCCACCGGCGCGGAGTCGGACGCGAAGGTCCTCACGCAAATCGCGCACAAGCACGACGCGCTGGTGATCGTCGATGCCGTGACCTCGCTCGGCGGCTCGCCGGTGCTGGTCGACGACTGGAAGATCGACGCGATCTACTCCGCGAGCCAGAAGTGCCTGTCCTGCACGCCGGGGCTCTCGCCGGTTTCCTTCTCGCAGCGCGTGGTGGAATCGGTGCAGCAGCGCAAGGACAAGATCAAGAGCTGGTTCATGGACATGAACCTGCTCCTCGGCTACTGGGGCAACACCACGCGCACCTACCACCACACCGCGCCCACCAACGGCCTCTTCGGCCTGCACGAGGCGCTGCTCCTCATCAAGGAGGAAGGGCTCGAGAATTGCTGGGCGCGCCACCGGCGCCATCACGTGGCGCTGAAGGCGGGACTGCAGGCGATGGGGCTCAAGTTCCTGGTCGAGGAGAAATACCAGCTGCCGCAGATGAACGCGGTGCTCTGCCCGGCGGGTGTGGACGAGGGCGCGGTGCGCAAGTCGCTGCTGAACGAGTTCAACATCGAGATCGGCGCGGGACTCGGCCCCCTCAAGGGCAAGATCTGGCGCATCGGCCTCATGGGCTACTCGTGCCGGCCGGACAACGTGATGCTGTGCCTTTCCGCGCTGGGCTCGATCCTCATGGACATGGGCCTGCCGATCAAGGTGGGCGAGGCGGAAGCGGCGGCGCACCAGGCGTATTCGTCGCTGCACGCCGCCGAGGCGCGCAAGAAGATCGCCGCGGCCTAGGGCGCGACCACCTTCCGGAAGCGCGCCTCGACCTGCTGCGGCTGCTTCACGTCGCGCTCGACCTGCGGCATGAAGGGCTCGAGGTCGGCGAGGCGATCGGCGGGCGCGGGGTGCGTATCGAGCACGGAAAGCCCCGAGCCGTCGCTCTTCACCTGCGCGAGCATCTCGAGCACGCCCACCAGGCCGTACGGGTCGTAGCCGCTGCGCGCGGCGATCACGACGCCGAGCTTGTCGGCCTCGTACTCCATCGAGCGATCGAGCGGCCGCAGGAAGACGCCGTTCTTGAGGAGCTCCACGCCGGCGTTCGCGCCCCACGTCTTGAGCCCGACGGGATCGCTGCCGCGGCGCGCGATCGCCTCGCCGGCGATGCCCTTGCCCAGGTTCGCCCACGCCTGCGAGCTCTTGTCGCTCTGGATCGCCTGCAGCTGGTGCTTCTTCACGACGTGCGCGATCTCGTGCGCGAGCGCTCCGGCGAGCTCCGCCTCGCTCCCCAGCCGCTTCACCAGGCCATATGTGATGAGCACCGTGCCGCCCGGCATGGCGAACGCGTTCACCGTCTCGGTATCCACGACACCGAAAGTCCACGGCAGCTCCGGGCGCCCGGAATGCATCGCGAGCCACTTGCCGACGCGGTTCACGTAGCGCTGCAGCTCGGCATCCTTGCGCAGCGGCGCCGCGCCGAGGAAGCCCGCGGCGAGGCCCTCGCCGAGCGCGACCTCCTCCTCCTGCGTGAACTCGTGGTTCGCCTCGTTGAGCTGCCGGCCGGTGTCGATCGCCTTGTTGATGATCGAGCCGAAATCGATGGCGCTCGCGTTGGCCGCGGCGAGGCCGAAGGCGCCGGCGACGAGCCATGCGCGCATCCTCATTTCGCGTCCCCCTTCGCGCCGTCCTGCGGCACCTCGATCCGCACCGCGACGAGCCTCGCTTCTTTCGCGAAGCGCTCCGCCGCCGCGCGGTCCGCGCGATACGACTGCATGCGGGCGAGCTGCGCGGCGTCGGGGTTCGCGTTCTTCACGTCCTCGCTCGAGAGCCCGCGGATGCCGGTGGTCACGAGACGCGCCTGCTCGTTCTTCTGACCGAAGCCGAGCGCCGACCCGAGGCTCGCGAGCCCGCCGCCGGAAGAGTTCGACGCCTCGACGCTGCCGGCGAAGCGCAAATGAAAGACGCGCACCCAGCCGGACTTGCCGCCCGCCTCGACCTTGGTCCATCCGCCGCCGCGCGCGAGCACCTTCACCGGCGCGTTTTCCGGCAGCTTCGCGACCGTCGCGGCATCGGCCGCGCCGCGCTCCTTGAGCTCGGTGGCGCGGTTGGTGAAGGCCTGCTCGTCGGCGCGCGCGAGCCAGGGAAGCGCCGCGAGGAGCAGCAGGGCGAGGAGTCGCTTGGGCATGCCGCGCATGATAGCGAGGCGAGCCGCTCAGCGCACCAGCAGCGTCGCGAGCGCGAGGAGCAGCCCCATGCTCGTCACGTCGGTCGCGGTGGTGACGATGATGCTCGAGGCGGTGGCGGGATCCGCGCCGAGGCGCCGCAACGCGAGCGGCACCAGCGCACCCGAGACGCCGCTCACCGCGCAGCTCCCGATCATCGAGATGAGCACCACGAAGCCGAGCATCGGCCAATGGGGCGAGTGCTCGAACCATGCGAGCAGCATCATCGCGATCGCGCACAGGAGCCCGGTGACCGCGCCGTTGGCGAGCCCGAGCATCGCTTCCTTCGACATGAGGTACTTGCCGCCGCCCGGCTTCACGTCGCCGAGCGTGATGCCGCGCACCGTCACCGCGAGCGCCTGGCAACCGGTGTTGCCCGACTGTCCGGCGAGCACCGGCAGGAACGTCGCGAGGATCACGAGCCGGTCCACGGTGCCCTGGAACACGGCGACCACGCCGCCCGCGGCGAACGCCGTGACGAGGTTCACGAGGAGCCAGGGATTGCGGAACCTGAAGCTCTGCCTGAGCGGAGTCGCGACGCGTTCCTCCTTCTCCACGCCCACCATCGCGCCCGGCTGCGCGGTGATCTCGAAGGCCTCCAGCTCGAAGAGCGCCGCGCCGCGCACCAGGCCCACCAGCACGCGGCGCTCGTCGACCACGGGGTACTGCGGGTAATGGCGGTTCACGCTGAGCTTCATCGCCTCGTTCACGGTGAGCTCGGGGCGCAGCGCGAAGGGATCGCGCAGCATCACCTCGGCAAGGCGCGCACCGTGCTCGCCGAAGAGGAGGTCGCGCATGGTGACCAGGCCCACGAGGCGGTCCTCGTCGTCGACCACGTACACGTAGGTGACGAGCACCTCGTGCACCAGCGGGCGCAGCGCCTCGATCGCTTCGCCCACGGTCATCGCCGGATGGAACACCGCGATCGGCGGTTCCATCATGCGGCCGATGGTGCGGTCGGGGTAGCGCATGTTGCGCTTCCACTGCGCGGCGACGTCCGGCGGCGCCGAGGCGGCGAGGAAGCGGCGCGGCGCGGCGTCGAGCTCGCGGAGGATCCCCTGCACGATGGCCGGATTCATCTGCAGCAGCGCCTGCACCGCCTCGGCGGGCTGCGCGCGCTCGACGAGCGCGGCGGCCTCGCGCGGCGGGAGCGAGCGGATCTGGACCGCGAGGGCCGCCGACTCGGAGGTTCCGGCTGGGCGTTCGATGGTGCTCACGGGCGCGGCTCCGTCAGGAAGGGCTCGCGCGATTGTAGCGCCCGCCCCGTCGCGCGCGGTATGAACCGGTCAGAGCCCGAGGCGCTGCCAGATGGTCGACGTGGGTCCCGCCTGGTTCAACGTGTAGAAGTGCAGGCCCGGCGCGCCGCCCGTGAGCAGGCGGTCGCAGAGGTCGGTCACCACGTCGAGGCCGAAGGCCTTGATCGAGGCCGTGTCGTCGCCGTAGCCCTCGAGCTTCAGGCGCATCCAGCGCGGGATCTCGGCGCCGCACGCATCGGAGAAGCGCGCGAGCTGCGAGAAGTTGTTGATCGGCATGATGCCCGGCACGATCGGAATCTCGATACCCACCGCCTGCGCCCGCTCCACGAAGTGGAAGTACGCGTCGGGGTTGTAGAAGTACTGCGTGATGGCGCCGTCGGCGCCCGCTTCCACCTTGGTCTTGAACGCGGCAAGGTCCTGGTCGGGCTTCCTCGCCTGCGGGTGGTACTCGGGATAGGCCGCCACCTCGATGTGGAACCAGTCGCCGGTCGCCCCGCGGATGAAGCGCACCAGGTCCGAGGCGTAGCGCAGCTCCCCCGCCACCGCGAGCCCCGAAGGCAGGTCGCCGCGCAACGCGACGATGTGCCGGATGCCGTGCGCCTTGTACTCGCGGATCACCTCGGCGAGGCTCTCGCGCGTCGCGGCGACGCAGGAGACGTGAGGCGCCGCGTGCTGCCCCTCGGCGCGGATCTCGAGCACCGTGGCGAGCGTACCCTCGCGGGTCGAGCCGCCCGCGCCGTAGGTGACGGAGAAGAACGTCGGCCCGAGCTGCGCGAGCTGGCGCCGCGTCGCGCGCAGCTTCTCCATCCCCTCCGGCGTCTTGGGCGGGAAGAACTCGAAGCTGAACTCGCGGCGCGGGGCGTTGACATTCATCGGCGAATGAAGCCGGTGTCGAGCGGCGCGATGCGTCCGCTCCGACACCGGCCCGGATCTAGTACCTGTACTGGTCGGACTTGAAGGGTCCGCCCTTGTCCACGCCGATGTAGCGCGCCTGGTCGTCGCGCAGCTCCGTGAGCTTCGCTCCCAGCTTGGAGAGCTGCAGCCGCGCCACCTTCTCGTCCAGGTGCTTCGGCAGCACGTACACGCCGACCGGGTATTTGCCCTGGTTCGCGTAGAGCTCGACCTGCGCGAGCGTCTGGTTGGCGAAGGACGAGCTCATCACGTACGACGGATGGCCGGTGCCGCAGCCGAGGTTCACCAGGCGTCCCTCGGCGAGCACGATGATGCGCTTGCCGTCGGGAAAGACCACGTGGTCGACCTGCGGCTTGATGTTCTCCCACTTGTATTGCTTCAGGCTCGCGATGTCGATCTCGTTGTCGAAGTGGCCGATGTTGCACACGATCGCGTTGTTCTTCATGCGCTTCATGTGCTCGTGCGTGATGACGTGGAAGTTGCCCGTGGCGGTGACGAAGATGTCGGCCTTGTCGCAGGCATCGTCCATGGTCACGACGCGGTAGCCTTCCATCGCAGCCTGCAGCGCGCAGATGGGATCGATCTCGGTGATCCACACCTGCGCCGAGAGCGCGCGCAGCGCCTGGGCGCTGCCCTTGCCGACGTCGCCGTAGCCCGCGACCACCGCGATCTTGCCGGCGACCATCACGTCGGTCGCGCGCTTGATGCCGTCCACCAGCGACTCGCGGCAGCCGTAGAGGTTGTCGAACTTGCTCTTGGTG
>JAICTR010000057.1 GCA_025936275.1 Burkholderiales bacterium | reverse complement strand
GCCCCTCGGGGTGTTGAAGTCTACTGTTGCATCGACGGGTTGAGATCACCCTGTCCCTATTTCGCAAGTAGGGTGGCGAGGAGGCTCGTGATGCCGATCGCGAGCGCGGCGAGCGCATCGCCCGCGATCAAGCCGCCGCCGAAGAGCGACGTGCTGCTCATGTCCTCGGGGACTGCCGCGCCGGGAACGGGCTTGGGCTTCACGAGCGTGCTGAAGGCGCTCGTCACGACCCCGCCCGCCGCGAACCATCCCGAGGTGTTGAGGTTCACGAATCCGCCGAAGGACAGCGCGTAAGGCGAGGGCAGCACGAAGCAGTCGATCGCGAAGTCGGTCGCGAAGCCCGCCTTGCCGCTCGCGACGAAGCGCCGGTAGCCCGCGGCACGCTTGATGAGCTTGCGCGCGAGCTGGATGGCGAAGCCGATCGCGACGCCCACCCAGATCGCCGGGATCTGCCCCGGCTGCGGCTGGGTGAGGCTGCGCAGCACCCCGACGAACTTGTACGTCATCGCCGAGCTCCAGTTCGCGGGCTGCTCCGCCGCCTTCATCAGCGTCTGGTCCTGCAGCAGCACGGGGTACGACGCCATGAAGAGCTTCGCGAACACGATGCCCATGATGGCGCCCATCAGGATCCCCGCCACCTGGTAGCGGAACTGCATCAGGCGGTTGGTGCCGAGGCGCCAGCCCGTGGAGCGATCCTGCTGCATGTCGCCCGCGGTGCTGGTGGAAATGAGCACGATGCTCGCCGCCATGAGTCCCACGATCGGGTCCTTGAGGCCGAGCACGGCCATGATGACCACGCTCACCACGAACGCCGAGGAGATCGGGTTGCTGTCGCTGATGCCGACCGAGATGCCGTTCACCATCGCGAACACGAACACCAGCGCGATGGCGATGAGGAGGAACGCGATCGGCTGTCCGAGCACGAGGTGCCCCGAAAGCACGATCCCCGCGCCCCAGGCCGCCACCCACAGCAGGAGCTTGCGCGAATTGACGCGTTTCCAATCGGGCGCTTCGGCGGCGGGAGCGGTCGCGCCGCGCAGCCGCTTGTACGCTTCCCACAACACCAGGCTCACGTCGATGATCGCCGCACCCATGATGGTGCCCAATGCGATGAGGAACGTGATCTTGCGGAACGGGTCGCCCGGCTGCAGCCAGCCGATCGACACGAAGAAGGGCACCAGCGCCCAGCTGATGAGCCCGCCCCAGATCGCGGGAATGCCGATGCGCGCGCCGACCACCATCCCGGCGCCGAACGTGGAGGCGGAGAACTCGATCACGTTGAGGAGCGCGATCTTCGGTCCCGCGAGGCCGGTGACGATGCCGATGCCGATGCCGCTGCCGAGCTTGTTCACCGAGCGCTTGAGCAGCACCGGATCGGTGAGCGCGCGCAGGATGTTCGCCACCGCGAGCCCCGAGGGAAACGTGAGCTGCATGCGGTCGACGAGGATCGGCGTGTAGAGCATCCCGAGCCCCGCCGCGAACATGCCGATGCAGAGGAAGTACAGGATCAGCTGCCACACCGGCGGTTGCGGCAGGCCCATCCACACCATCGCCTGCACCAGCACGCCCATCGCCGAGAGGCTCGCGACCGATGCGGCCGCCGTCTGGATGTAGTTCGCCGCGTGCTTGCCCTCGGCCCCATAGCCGTAGGTGACCGTCGAGCCGAGGATCCCCGCGAGCACCTGGCCGCCGATGAAGAAGCCGAGCGAGAAGTTCATGTACGACGCGGTGACGCCCGCGAGCGGCCCGAGCAGCAGGATGCCCAGCGCGAGGAGCAGCGCGTGGTATTTCCACGTGCCGATCGCGGGGAGCCAGTCCCAGCGCCGCGCGTCCTGCGCTTCGGCGAGCGACGATGCGGCGTTCGAAGATGCCATGGTCACCTCCGTCGGATTGAGCCAAAAAATCGGGGGAACGCAGATGAACGCAGGAGAGGTGGACGCAGATAGCCGCAGGCGAAAGGATGGCGAGGCCGCAACCACTTCAATTGTCTGAGCAGGCGCAATGCCATCGCTAACTGCTCAAGCCCCTGGATGGATTCCGCGGCCATCTGCGCTCGCCTTTTCTGCGTTCATCTGCGTTCCTCGCTTTAGCCGGCATTCGCCGCCAACCAGTCGAGCGCGAGCGCCGAGAGCGCGCGCACGCCGATCGGCAGGCAGTCCTCGTCCACGAAGAAGCGCGGGCTGTGGTTGGGTGCCGCGCTGCGCAGCTCGCGCGAGGGCGGCGTGCAGCCGACGCGGAAGAAGAAGCCGGGCACGACCTTCTGGTAGAACGAGAAGTCCTCGGCGCCGCACACCTTGTCGACGATCTTCACGTTCGTCTCGCCCGCGACGCGGCGCAGCGTGGGCAGGCTCCATGCGGTCAACGCCGGATCGTTCACCACCACATCGTAGCCGCGCTTGATGTCGACGCGCGCCTTCGCGCCGCCCGCCGCCGCGATCATCTCGGTGATGCGCTTCACGTGGTCGTGGATGTCGCCGCGCTGCTGCTCGTCGAAGGTGCGGATCGTGCCTTCGAGCTTCACCTCGTCGGGAATGATGTTCACGCGGTTGCCGCCGTGGAACACGCCGACCGTGACGACCGAAGGCTCGCGCGTGACGTCCATGCGCCGCGAGACGATGGTCTGCAGGCCCATCACCACCTGCGCGCCGACCACGATCGGATCCACGCCGCGCCACGGCATCGCGCCGTGGGTCTGCTCTCCACGCAGGAACACGCGCAGCTCGTCGGAGGAGGCCATCAACGGCCCCGAGCGATAGCCGATCATGCCCGTATGATGGTTCGAGGTGACGTGCAGGCCGAACACCGCGCCCACCTTCGGCTCCGACATGCAGCCTTCCTCGATCATGAGCTGCGCGCCGCCCTGCTCGTCGCCGGGCGCGCCTTCCTCCGCCGGCTGGAAGAGGAACTTCACGCCGCCGGCGATGCGATCGCGCATCCCCGCGAGCACCTCGGCCACGCCCATGAGGATCGCCGTGTGCGCATCGTGGCCGCACGCGTGCATCACGCCGCAGGTGGCGCCGTTCCACTCCGTCTTCACGCGGCTCGCGAACGGGACGTCGACTTCCTCGGTGACCGGAAGCGCATCCATGTCGGCACGCAACGCGACGACCGGGCCCGGCCGCGCGCCGCGCAGCACGCCGACCACGCCGGTATGCGCCACGTTCTCGCGCACCTCGATGCCGAGCGACTTCAAGTGGGCGGCCACGATCTTCGACGTGCGCACCTCGCGATTGCCGAGCTCCGGGTTCTGGTGGAAGTCGCGCCGCCAGGCGAGCACCTTCGCCTGCACGCGGCGGGCGGCGGATTCGAGGGCGGCGTCGGGGGAGGCGGTGGATGCGGTGGCGTTCATGGCGCACAGTCTAGGGGAAAACCGGGGTCAGACCCTGGTTTTCGCCTTTGCCTGGTTCAGGGTCTGACCCCGGTGTGGCGGAAAATGGGCTCTGTCCCCGATTTTCATGGAGGCTCCATGAAATACCTGCTGTACTACTGGCCCGAGATCCAGGGGCGCGGCGAGTTCGTGCGCCTCGCGCTCGAGGAAGGCGGCGCGGACTACGTCGACGTCGCGCGCCTTTCCGAGGAAGAAGGCGGCGGCGTCCCGGCGATGATGCGCTTCATGGAGGACGCGGGGCGCCCGCCCTTCGCGCCGCCATTCCTCGTTGCAGGGCGCCAGGCGATCGCGCAGACGGCGAACATCCTGCTCTTCCTCGGGCCGCGGCTGGGCCTCGTGCCCCGCGATGCCGCGGGCAAGCTCTGGGTGCACCAGCTGCAGCTCACGCTCGCCGACCTCGTCGTCGAGGCGCACGACACGCACCATCCGCTCGGGCCCACCTTCTACTACGAGGACCAGGAGCGCGAGGCGAAGCGGCGCACGCGCGCATTCATCGCCGAGCGCATCCCCAAGTTCCTCGATTACTTCGAGCGCGTGATCGAGCGCAATCCGGGACGCGGGCCGTGGATGGTGGGAAGCGCCGTCACGTACGCCGACCTTTCGATGGCGCAGGTGATCGCGGGGCTGCGCTTCGCGTTCCCGAACGCGACCCGCAAGGCGCTCGCGCGCCGGCCCCGCCTGGCGAAGCTGCACGACGCGGTGTTCGCGCGGCCGCGCATCCGGCGTTACGCCGACTCCGGGCGCCGCATCCCCTTCAACAACGATGGCCTCTTCCGGCGCTACCGCGAGCTGGGCGGATGAGCGAAAATCTCGGTTGCGATTCGGCATGGAGGTCGCCATGTCCCCCGAAAGCGGCAACGCGGTTCGCGAGCGCCTCGAAGCGCGGCTGCGCGCGATCAACGAAGAGATCCAGCAATATCCGCAGCCGATCGCACGTTGCGATGCGCAGCTCGGTGGCCTGCTCGAGGAGCGGCTGAAGATCCGCGAGCAGCTCGAAGCGCTCGACCGCGACGCGCGCCGCTAGTCCCGGCGCCGCCGCTTCGCGCGCGAAGCTGTCACAATTGCGGCCTCTTCCGACGAGGCCGCGAATGACCGTCATCACCTGCATCGAGGACCTGCGCGAGATCGCGCGCAAGCGCGTGCCGCGCATGTTCCTCGACTACGTCGAGTCCGGGTCGTGGACGCAAAGCACGCTGCACGCGAACCGCGACGACTTCGGGCACCTGCTGTTCCGCCAGCGCGTGGCCGTGAACCTCGAGGGGCGCAGCATCAGGTCGCGCATGATCGGCGAGGACGTGGCGATGCCGGTCGCGCTCGCGCCGATCGGCCTTTGCGGCATGGTGCATCCCGACGGCGAGATCCTCGCCGCGCGCGCGGCGGAGAAGCACGGTGTGCCCTTCACGCTCTCGACGATGAGCATCTGCTCGATCGAGGACGTCGCGGCGAACACCACGAAGCCCTTCTGGTTCCAGCTCTACGTGATGCGCGACCGGGAGTTCGCGAGTGGCCTCATCGATCGCGCGAAGGCCGCGAAGTGCTCGGCGCTGGTGCTGACACTGGACCTGCAGATCCTCGGCCAGCGTCACCTCGACCTCAAGAACGGCCTCACCGCGCCGCCCAAGCCGACGCTGCGCAACATCGTGAACCTCCTCGGCAAGCCGCGCTGGATGCTCGGCATGGCGGGCACCACGCGCCGCACGTTCCGCAACATCGTCGGCCATGCGAAGGGCGTGGACGATCCCTCGTCGCTTTTCGCCTGGACCGCGGAGCAGTTCGATCCGCGCCTCAACTGGGACGACGTCGAGTGGATCAAGAAGCGCTGGGGCGGCAAGCTCATCCTCAAGGGCATCATGGAGCCCGAGGACGCGCGCCGCGCACGCGACAGCGGCGCCGATGCGCTGATCGTCTCCAACCACGGCGGCCGCCAGCTCGACGGCGCGCCTTCATCGATCCGCGCGCTGCCGGCGATCGTCGAGGCCGTCGGCTCCGACATCGAGGTGTGGGTGGACAGCGGCATCCGCTCGGGCCAGGACGTGCTGCGTGCCGTGGCACTCGGCGCGAAGGGCACGATGATCGGCCGCGCCTACGTCTACGGCCTCGGCGCCTACGGCCAGCCGGGCGTCGAGAAGGCGCTCGAGGTGATCGCGCGCGAGCTCGACCTCACCATGGCCTTCTGCGGCCGCACCGACATCGACAAGGTCGGACGCGATATTCTGCTTTAGCGAAGCAGCTCCTCTCGCTTGGGGAAGAGGGTCACCAAAGTTCTCCCTCTCCCCTGGGAGAGGGCCGGGGAGAGGGTCAGCCCTTCAACTTCTGCCCCAGCATCCAATCCGCCGGATCGACGTCCACGAACACCACCTGCGTCGCCTCCGGCGGCGCGTTGAGGTGCTGCTGCACCGCGCGCACGATGTCCTTCGCGCAGGCGGTCTTCTGCTCGGTGGTGCGGCCCTTGTGCAGCTCGACGCGGATCATCGGCATGGCGGTTCTCCTTTGGGAAAGCGACCATTATCGCGCGCACGAATCTTCGCCGCGGGCCACGATCCAACCGGACATGACGGCACGGGAAATTTACGAGAAGCGGCTGCCGAAAGCGCGCCTGTGGACCGGCGACCTCGATATCGAGCCGGACGCGCTCGAGCAGATCCGCCAGGTCTCGGAGCTGCCGATCCTCGCCGGCCCGGTCGCGGTGATGCCCGACGTGCACCTCGGCAAGGGCGCGACGGTGGGAACGGTGATTCCCACGCGCGCGGCGATCGTTCCCGCAGCCGTGGGCGTCGACATCGGCTGCGGCATGCTCGCGGTGAGGACCGACCTCGCCGCGAGCGACCTGCCGCAAACGCTCGAGCGCGTGAGAGCGCAGATCGAGCGCGACGTGCCGGTGGGCTTCGAGTTCCATCGCGATCCGCTCGAGCCCGAGGGCGGCGAGGGGACGCGGCTCGAGCGACGCATGAAGGACCTCGAATCGCGCTATCGCAAGTTGCGCATCCTCTCGCGCCTCGGCCGCTTCGACGAGGCGCGCATGTGGCGCCAGTTGGGCTCGCTGGGCGGCGGCAACCACTTCATCGAGCTCTGCCTCGACACGGAAGGCGGCGTGTGGATCCTGCTGCATTCGGGCTCGCGCAACGTCGGCAAGACCATCGGCGAGACGGCGATGGAGATGGCGAAGCGCGTCGCGCGCGAAGTGGACCGCGACCTTCCCAACCGCGACCTCGCCTGGCTCGACGAGGGCTCGCCCGAATTCGAGGCCTACGTCGAGGCGCTCACCTGGGCGCAGGAATACGCGGCGCTCAACCGCGACCTGATGCTCAACCTCGTGCATCGCGCGCTGGAGAAGGCGCTCGGGCGGCGCGTGCGCTTCGTCGGCGAGGCGACCAACTGCCACCACAACTACGCACGCCTCGAGGAGCATTTCGGCGAGCGCGTCTGGGTGACGCGTAAAGGCGCGGTGAGCGCACGCGCGGGCGAGCTCGGCATCATCCCGGGCTCGATGGGCGCGCGCAGCTTCATCGTGCGCGGCAAGGGCAACGCCGCTTCTTACTGTTCCTGCTCGCACGGCGCCGGCCGCGTGATGAGCCGCTCGCGGGCGAAGAAGCTCTTCACGCGCGAGGACCTCGCCGCGCAGACGGCGGGCATCGAGTGCCGCAAGGACGCGGCGGTGATCGACGAGATTCCTGCCGCGTACAAGGACATCGATCGGGTGATGGCGGCACAGTCGGACCTCGTCGAAGTGGTCGCGACGCTCAAGCAGGTCCTTTGCGTGAAGGGGTGAATGCAAGCTGAAACACGGAGACCACGGAGAGCACGGAGAACACGGAGAAAACCGAAAACAAGAAGGGGAGTCTCGTATCTTGCGGCCTCGGTGCCAGGGATCCGAATCGATTTCCTTTGTTCCCGCCTTTCTCCGTGTCCTCCGTGCTCTCCGTGGTCTCCGTGTTTCCGCTTCAACCAGCCAGCGCAGCGTTAGACTCCAGCCATGAAGAAAGTCGCGGTCATCGGCGCGGGCGTCGTGGGCCTCGCCTGCGCGAGCCGGCTGCAGATGCGCGGGTACGAGGTCACGCTCGTCGATCCGCGCGATCCGGGCATGTACTGCTCGTACGGCAACGCCGGCTGCCTCTCGCGCGCGTCGTGCGTGCCGCTGGGGCTGCCGGGTGTGCTTGCGAAGGTGCCGGGGTGGCTGGCCGATCCCATGGGCCCGCTCGCGATCCCGCCGCGCTACGCGCTCGCCATCGCGCCGTGGCTGTGGCGCTTCTGGCGCAACACCTCGCTCGGGAAGGTGAACGCGATCGCCGATGCGCTCCATGCGCTGCTCGATCCGACGGTCGAGAAGTGGCGGGAACTGGCGGCATGGGCCGGCGTGCCCGAGCTGATCCGCCAGGACGGCTACGCGTTCGTGTACGAGAACGAGGCGGCGTATCGCGGCGATGCGCTCGGGCGCGAGCTGCGCCGCGCGCGCGGCGTGAAGATCGAGGTGCTCGAAGGCGGCGCGGTGCGCGAGTTCGACCCGGCGCTGTCTCCAGCGATCACGCACATGGTGCTGATGCCGGAGCAGGGACACGTGACGAATCCCTTGCGGCTCTCCCAGGCGCTCGCCGCGCGCTTGCGAGAGGGGGGCGCCCGCTTCGTGCAGCAGTCGGCGATCGGCTTCGAGATGCGCGACGGCCGCGTCGCGCGCGTGCGAACCGAGGGCGAAGCGATCGAGACCGATGCGGTCGTCATTGCCGCCGGCGCGCACTCGAAGCCGATCGCGGCGCAGTTGGGCGCCGACGTGCCGCTCGAGACGGAGCGCGGCTACCACGTGATGATCGAGGACCCGAGCATCCAGCCGCGCATCCCCGTGTGCTCGGGCGAGGGCAAGTTCTTCGCGACGCCGATGGAAGGGGGCCTGCGCGTGGCGGGCACGGTAGAGCTCGGCGGATTGCTCGCGCAGCCCAACTGGCGGCGAGCGGATGGCCTGCTCCACGGCACGAAGCGCTTGCTGCCCGGACTCACGCACGGCGTCGTCGATCGCTGGATGGGGCATCGCCCGTCGCTTCCGGATTCGAAGCCGGTGATCGGACGCGCGCCGGCTGCGCCGAATTCGTTCCTGGCGTTCGGGCACGGGCACGTGGGGTTGACGGCGGCCGCGCCTACCGCGGGGATCGTCGCGGCGCTCGTCTCAGGTGACGAGCCGCCGATCGACATCGCGCCGTTCTCGGCGGAGCGGTTTTGATCTGACCCTCTCCCCGGCCCTCTCAAACGGAGAGGGGGAGCTTTGCCGCTTGATCAGCGACCATTCGCCACCATTTGGCAGGGGAGGGTGAGCGGCGCGCAGAACCTCCGCGCCGCGCCCGCATCTACCCATTTCAGGACGCGCATCCGAATCCGCCATGTCCCGCAGGAACGATCCGACCGACTGGATGTGGGCGCAAGCCTGCGATTTCATCGAGCAGGCCGAGCGCATGCATCGCCGGTTCTTCCGTCTCGGCGCCGCGACGCGCGCGGAGGCCCTGTGGGAGCCGCCCGCCGATGTCTTCGAGGACGAGGACGAGGTGGTGGTGGTCGTCGCGCTCCCCGGCGTGCTCGCGGAGAACGTCGAGCTCTCCGCCCAGCCCGGCACGCTCATCGTGCGCGCGCAGCGGCCGCTGCCGCTCGCGCGCGGCTCGCGCCACGCCGTGCGCCAGCTCGAGATTCCCTATGGCACGTTCGAACGGCGCATCGCGCTGCCGCATCCGCACCTCGAGGCCGTGTCGCGCGAGCTTACCCACGGCTGCCTGATCCTGCGCCTGAGGAAGGTCGACTAGGAGACCCATGAACACACCGCAACCGAACGATTTCCGCCCGCTTTCGATGGAAGGCGCCAACCGCGAGATGCCGCAGCCCGGCTCCGCGCCGGCGCCGGAACGCGCCACGCGCCCGTTGCCCGAGGACGCGATGATCATCCTGCCGGTGAGGAACATGGTGCTGTTTCCCGGCCTCGTAGTGCCGCTCGCCGTGGGCCGCGAACGCTCGCGCAACGCCGCGCAGGAAGCGGTGCGCCTGCAGCGCCCGCTGGGCATCCTGCTGCAGAACGATCCGGACGTGGACCAGCCCGCGCCCTCCGACATGCACTGGGTCGGCACGAGCGCCTCGGTGCTGCGCTACATCACCGCGCCCGACGGGACGCACTACGCCATCTGCAAGGGCCAGCAGCGCTTCCGCGTGCTGCGCTTCCTCGAGGGCTGGCCGTTCGACGTCGCGCAGGTGCAGATGATCGAGGAGCCGAAGGCGGCCGATCCCGAGGTGGAAGGGCGCGCGCACTCGTTGCGCCAGCGCGCCGCCGAGATCATGGAGCTCCTGCCCCAGGTGCCGGAAGAGATGGTCACCGCCTTCCAGCAGGTCGAGGGCGCCTCGCAGCTCGCGGACTTCATCGCCGGGATGATGGACATCACCGCCGAGGAGAAGCAGAAGCTCCTGGAGACGTTCGACCTCAGGAAGCGCCTCGACGAGATCCTCGAGCGCATGGCGCGCCGCATCGAGGCGCTCAAGGTGTCGCGCGACATCGAGCAGAAGACGCGCGAATCGATCGGCGAGGCCAACCGCAAGCACTTGCTTCGCGAGCAGATGCGCTCCATCCAGAAGGAGCTGGGCGAAGAGGAAGAGGGCGCGGCCGAAGCGCAGGAGCTCGACCGCGCGATCGCCGAAGCGAAGATGCCCGAGGAGGTCGAGAAGCAGGCGCGCAAGGAATTGAAGCGCCTCGAGCGCATGCCCGAGGCGGCCGCCGAGCATTCGATGATCCGCGGCTACCTCGAGTGGCTGATCGAGCTGCCGTGGAAGGACGAGCCCGCCCCGCCGATCGACGTCGCCGAGGCGCGCCGCGTGCTCGACGAGGACCACTACGGCCTGGAGAAGATCAAGCGCCGCATCCTCGAGTACCTCGCGGTGAGGAAGCTGAACCCGAACGGCAAGAGCCCGATCCTGTGCTTCGTGGGTCCGCCCGGCGTCGGCAAGACCTCGCTCGGCCAGAGCATCGCCAAGGCGACGGGTCGCGTCTTCCAGCGCGTGTCGCTGGGCGGCGTGCACGACGAGGCGGAGATCCGCGGCCACCGGCGCACCTACGTGGGCGCGCTGCCGGGCCGGAT
>JAICTR010000232.1 GCA_025936275.1 Burkholderiales bacterium | reverse complement strand
GCGATGTACGCGCCGAGGAGCAGCGTGACGAGTCCGGGAATGCCGACGATCGTGATCCACGCATCCGTTCCGCCCATCGCCGGCCACAGGCGCGCGAGGAGGAACACGCCGAGCTTCACCATCGCCGCCGAATGCAGGTACGCCGAGACCGGAGTGGGGGCCGCCATCGCCTGCGGCAGCCAGAACTGGAACGGGAACTGCGCGCTCTTGGTGAACGCGCCGGCGGCGATGAGCAGGAGCGCCGGGATGTAGAGCGCATGCGCGCGGATGCGCTCGCCGGCAAGCGCGAGCGCATCGAGGTCGTAGCTTCCGGCGATGTGGCCCAGCACCAGCACGCCGGCGAAGAGGGCGAGGCCGCCCGCCGAGGTCACGATGAGCGCCATGCGCGCGCCGTCGCGCGCGGCGGGGTTGTGGTGCCAGTAGCCGATCAGCAAAAAGGAGAAGAGGCTCGTGAGCTCCCAGAAGAACACCAGCTGCACGAGGTTCCCCGCCAGCACCACGCCGAGCATCGACCCCATGAAGGCGAGGAAGAACGAGAAGAAGCGCGGCACCGGGTCCTTCGGCGACATGTAGTAGCGCGCGTACAGGACCACGAGGAAGCCCATGCCGGTGACGAGCGCGGCGAAGAGCCACGCGAAGCCGTCCATGCGCAGCGTGAAGGCAACGCCGAAGGAAGGAAGCCATTGCGCGCTCGCGCGCACCACGTCGCCCGCCGCCATCGCCGGATAGAAGCCGGCGACGATCGCGAACGCCGCGAACGATGCGGCGCCGGCGAGCCAGGCTTCCGCGTTGCGCGCGTTGGCCGGAAGGAGTCCCGCCACCACGCTCGCGGCGAACGGCAGGACGACGAGGAGGATGAGGGGCGCTTCGTTCGGCATGGGACGCGAACGAATATTGACATGAAACGCCGCGCGCCTCGGCGCGCCGCGACGCTCGCGCTTACCGCGCGCGAGCGAGGATCGCGAAGCGCGCGAGGAGGAGCGCGAACGCGGCGCTCCAGCAGGCCGCGGCGAGCGCGAGGAGGGCGAGGCGCGCTTCGATCGCGAAGTCGGCCGCGATGCGCGCGACGCAGGAAAGCCCGATGAAAGCGGTGCCCCATGCCGGCACGGCGCTCGCCGCCGGATCGGCGCGCGCCACGCGCGCGGCGCCGAGCGCCATCACGTTGAAGGTGAGCGTTCCCAGGCCACCGATGGTGATCGCATGCAGCAGCGCGATCGCATGGCTCCCGGCGAGCCGCGCGCCGCCCCAGGCGACGAGGCCCAGCGCGACCCACGCGTAGCCCACGCCGATGCACGCGAGATCCGGCCGCCCGCGCATCTCCCACAGCCGCCAGCGCGCGAGGCGCACCAGGGCGAGGACGCCGCCCGCGGCGAGGGCGATCGCGGCGATGTTGCCGATCGCCGCGGGCGCGGGCATCGCGGAGCAAACGATCGCCGCGAGCAGCGCGACGATGATCGCCCCCTCGATGCGCGGCTGCACGCGCGCGCCGAGGTTCGCGCCCTGGCGATGCAACTGCCCCGCCGCGGCCGGTGCGATGAGCCGCCCGCCCATGAAGAGCATGAGGAGCGAGAACGCCATCAGCGCGACGGTGAGCACGATGCGCTCGGTGGCGGCAGGCGCGAGGTCTGCCGCCGCGGCCGACGCGGCGATCGCCGCGAGCACCAGCGGCAGCGCGAAGTTGCGCAGCTTCTTGGCGCTCGTGAAGAGGCGCGGCACGAGATGCAGGCCGAGCGCGAGCGCGAAAAGGACGTTCGCGCTCGCGGCGGCGAGGCTTCCCGGCAGGAGCAGGAACCAGATACGCGCGGCGGCCCACAGCACGAGGAGCAAGGCGAGGCGCGAGGCAGGGGCCGGCCCGAGCTGGTGGCCGGCCACGACCAGCAGGGCGAAGCCGAACAGCATCTCGTGCGCGTGCGCCGCGGGCGAAGCGAGCCCGGGAAGGGCCGGCGCGATCCCCAGCATCGGCAGCACCGAGGCCGGGAGCACCAGCAGCGCGTATGCCGCGGCGAGCGGG
This sequence comes from Burkholderiales bacterium, assembly GCA_025936275.1. Classification (GTDB taxonomy): domain Bacteria; phylum Pseudomonadota; class Gammaproteobacteria; order Burkholderiales; family Usitatibacteraceae; genus Usitatibacter. Next base: position 2,923 of record JAICTR010000232.1, on the reverse strand, counting down.
AAGAAGAGCCGGCTCGCCGTGGTGCGCCGCGCGACGGTCAAGCCGCCTTGCCGATTCGCACCTTCCAGAGGTCGGGGCCCGACTCCAGGTATTCCCATTCGAACTTGCTGCCGCCCTGCTCGGCCTGGAACTGGCGGTAGAGCGGCTTCGGGTCGTGGTCGTTCACGATCAGGAAGGACGCGCCCGGGGCGAGCTCGCGGAAGGTGTCGAAGATGAGCGGGTGGCGCTCGCGGGGGACGATGGTGCGCACGTCGATGGTGGTGGTCGCGGCGTTCATGGGCTCTCGCTGAAGGGGTATCCGAATGCGACAAATGCGGCTTGAATCTAGCACGCGGCGGGCCGATAATCAACATGTAATATACCTATTAACGGCGGGTCGATGCGCCTCACCACCTTTTCCGATTACGCGCTGCGCGTGCTGGTCTACCTGGGCCTGCACGAGGGCGAGCGCTGCACCGTCGCCGGCATCGCGGGGGCCTACGGCATCTCGGCGAACCACCTCACGAAGGTGGTGCAGCACCTGGCGCAGGACGGGTACGTGGAGACCACGCGCGGCAAGGGCGGCGGGATGCGGCTCGCCCTGGCGCCGGAGCGCGTGAACCTCGGCGAGCTCATGCGCGGCACCGAGGAGCGGCGCCTCGTCGAGTGTTTCGAGGGCGGGGCCTCGAGGTGCCGCATCGAGTCGGCGTGCGCCCTGCGCGGCATCCTCGGCGATGCGCTGGAGGCGTTCTTCGCCGTGCTCGACCGGCACACGCTCGCGGACCTGCTGCGTCCGAGCCGCAAGCTCGCGAAGGTGCTGGTGTTCAGGCCGCCGCAGCGCGCGGGCGAGAAGCAGGAGGCGCGATGAACGACCTCTCGCAGGGCGCCGCCGTCGCGCCGCGCAGCGGCAACGCGCCGCCGTACACCGTGGAGCGCATCGTCGCGTTCGATCGCCGAGCGCCCGGCCTGGTCGCGTTCGCGACCACGCGGCCCGCCGAATTCCGCTTCACGCCGGGCCACTACGCGCGCCTCGGCCTCGGTCCCGACGACGACATCGTGTGGCGCCCGTATTCGATCGCCTCGGCCGCCCATGAGGACCGGCTCGCGTTCCAGTTCACGCGTGTGCCCGGCGGCGCGTTCAACAACCACTTCGATGCGCTCGGCGTGGGCGATGCGATCCGCGTCGATCGCCGCAGCTTCGGCTTCCTCACGCTCGCGCAGGTGGCGCCCGGCGGGACGCTGTGGCTGCTCGCCACCGGCACCGGCGCCGCGCCGTTCCTCTCGATCCTCGCGGACGACGCTACCTGGCGGCGCCACGAGCGCATCGTCGTCGCGCACAGCGTGCGGCACGCGGCCGAGCTCGTGGGCGGCGACGTGCGGGCGGTGATGGAGACGCGTCCTGTGCAGGATCGGGCGAGGCTCGTGATGCTGCCGGTCGTCACGCGCGAGCGCGCCGCCGGCGCGCTCGGCGAGCGCATCGGCGCGCTGCTGCGCAACGGCGCTCTCGAGGCGGCGGGCGGCGCGCCCATCGAGGCCGCGAGCGCGCGCGTGATGCTCTGCGGCAACCCCGACATGATCAAGGACGCGCGCGCGTGGCTGCGCGAGCGCGGCCTCGAGCCGGGAAGGCGCGGGGTGCCCGGCCAGCTCGCCACCGAGGGCTATTGGTAGGGCGTCCGGAACGAAATCGTCGTGCCCTGTCCAACCGCAAAACCCGAACGAGGGACGGCATGGCGACTGCGCACGCGAAACCCGGCGAGATCATCGCGCTCTTCCCCGCGGCGCAGGACACCGAGCGTCCCGGCTCGGTCGCCCTGATCCGCGACGAGCACTTCGAGGTGTTCCGCCTCGTGATGGAGGCGGGCAAGGAGCTTCCGGTGCACGAGGTGCCGAGCCTGGTCACGATCCAGTGCCTGCGCGGCCGCGTGCAGATCACGCTGGACGGGCGCCCGGTGGCGCTTCCCGCGGGCCACCTCGTGTACCTCGGCGGAGGCGAGCCGCACGGCGTGAAGGCGCTCGAGCCCTCCTCGATCCTCGTGACGATGCGCGTCGCGCGCGAGTAGCACTCAGGCCGGCGCGTTGAGCGCCTTCAGCATCGCGCCGAAGATCTTGCCGTTGGTGGCGACGATGCGCCCGTTCTCCAGGAACGCATCCTCGCCGGCGAGGTCGCCCACGAGCCCGCCCGCTTCGCGCACCAGCAGCGCTCCCGCGGCCATGTCCCAGGGCGAGAGCCCGAGCTCCCAGAATCCGTCGGTGCGCCCGGCCGCGACCCACGCGAGGTCGAGCGCCGCGGCGCCGGGCCGCCGCACGCCGGCGCACCCCACCATCATGTGGCGCAGCATCCGCAGGTACTCGTCGATGTGGTCGACTTCCTTGAACGGGAAGCCGGTCGCGATCAACGCGTTGTCGAGCTTGTCGGTGCGGCTCACGCGGATGCGGCGGTCGTTGAGGAACGCGCCCGCGCCGCGCGTCGCGGTGAAGAGCTCGGAGCGGTTCACGTCGAACACCACCGCCTGCTGCAGCTGGCCGCGGTGCGTGAGCGCGATCGACACGCAATATTGCGGCACGCCGTGCAGGAAGTTGGTGGTGCCGTCGAGCGGATCGACGATCCACACGTACTCGGCCTTGGCGCCGTGCGCGCCGCTTTCCTCGGCGAGCACGCCGTGGTCCGGATAGGCCTCGCGCAGCGTCGAGAGGATCGCGTCCTCGGCGGCGTGGTCGACCTCGGAGACGAAGTCGTTCTTGCGCTTGCTCCTCACCGTGAGCTTGTCCACGTCGTGGGAGGCGCGCACGATGATCGTGCCCGCCTTGCGCGCGGCCTTCACGGCCGTGTTGAGCATCGGATGCAGGGGGGCGGGGGCGGTGCGGGGGTGCGGCGGAAGGCGGCGATTCTACTATGAGCGGGCGGCTCGCTTGCGGTTCGCGCGCCGCGTGCCCGCCGCCTTCG
>JAICTR010000401.1 GCA_025936275.1 Burkholderiales bacterium | reverse complement strand
TTCGCGATGCCGGCGGCGATCGCCCATGCCTGGCGCGGCGAGGCCGGGGCGCGTTTCCAGCCGCTGCGCGTGGCGCTCGCGTGGTGCGCGTTCGTGGTGCTCTTCTTCAGCGCCTCGGGGTCGAAGCTCCCGACCTACGTGCTGCCGGTCTTTCCGGTGCTGGGGATCGTGCTCGGACGCTATCTCGCCGATGCACCGCCGCGCCGCCTCGGGCTGTGGGCCGCGCTCGGCGCGGCGCTCGCGATCCCCCTCGCCGCGGCGGCGTTCTCGATGGACCGCCGCCCGCACGATGCGTGGACCGCGCAGATGTACGCCGCGGCGCGTCCCTGGGCGATCGCCGCGGTCGCGGCCTACCTCGCCGGCGTCCTCTGCGGTGCGGGGCTGCTGCGCGCGGGGCGACGCTGGGTGGGCGTCGCCGCGATCGCGCTCGGCTCGCTGCTGGTGATCGAGTGCATCGAGAACGCCTACGAGGAGCTCACGCCGCGGCAATCGGGCTGGGAGGTCGCGCAGGCGATGCGCCCCTACCTCGCGCCCGCCACGCGGCTCTACAGCGTGAACCATTACGAGCAGACGGTGCCTTTCTACATCCGCCGCACGATGACGCTCGTGGATTATCGCGACGAGTTCGAGACCGGCCTCGCCGCGGAGCCGTGGAAGGCGATTCCCGACCTCGCGAGCTTCCCCGCCGAGTGGCTGCGGCCGGGGGAGGCGATGGCTATAATGCAGCCCGGCACTTACGAAAAATTCCGCGCGCAGGGCCTGCCCATGCAGGTGCTGCACGAAGACCCGCGCCGCGTCCTGGTCCGCAAGCCGTGACCCCTCTCACCTTCTCGCTCGTGCTCGTGGGCGTGCTGCTCAACGCGGCCGCGCAGCTGCTGCTCAAGGCGGGCGCGAGCCGGCTCGGCGATTTCGCGTTCTCCATGGCGAACGTGGTGCCGGTCGGAACGCGCATCGCGACCAGCCCGCATATCGCGGGCGGCCTCGCCTGCTACGCGGTGAGCGTGGTGGTGTGGATCCTCGCCTTGTCGCGCGTGCCGGTGAGCGTCGCCTACCCGATGCTTTCCATCGGCTACGTGGTGAACGCGATCGCCGCGTGGTGGCTCTTCGGCGAGTCGCTCGCCGCGCAGAAGCTCGCCGGCATCGCCTTCATCGTGGTCGGCGTCTTCCTCGTGGCACGCTCCTAGTGCAGCCCTTCATTCCCTTCGCGCGGCCGACGATCGACGAGGCGATGGTGGCCGCGGTCGCCGAGACGCTGCGCAGCCGCTGGCTCACCACGGGACCGCGAGCGGCGGCGTTCGAGCAGGCGCTCTCGGAGCGCTTCGGCGGGCGGCCGGTGCGCTGCGTGACTTCCGCCACCGCGGCGCTCGAGCTCGCGCTCGAGCTCCTCGAGGTGGGAGCCGGCGACGAGGTGATCCTTCCCGCGCAGAGCTTCTTCGTGACCGGCAACCTCGTCGAGCGAGCCGGCGCCACGGCGGTCTTCGTCGACGTCGAGCTTCGCTCGCGCAACGCCGACCTCGACGCGGCCGAGGCCGCGGTGACGCCGCGCACCAAGGTCTTCATGCCGACGCATTACAACGCGCCGCTCGACGCGGAGCGCCTCGCGCGATTTCGCGCGCGGCACGGCGTGCGCGTGCTCGAGGACGCGGCGCTCGCGATCGGCTCGAAGTCGGGCGGCCGGCCCGTGGGCGCGACGGGCGACCTCGTCTCCTTCAGCTTCCATCCCAACAAGAACCTCACCACCATCGAGGGCGGCGCGCTGGTGGTGAACGACGCGCGCGAGGCGGCGATCGTCGAGGCGCTGCGCTTCCACGGCATCCGGCGCCTCGCCGACGGCACGCGCGACGTGGAGCGCGCCGGTGCGAAGTACAACTTCTCCGATGTCTCCGCGCGCCTCGGGCTCGAGCAGCTCGCGCACTTGGACGAATGGTGCGCCGCGCGCGAGCGCCTCGCGCGCCGCTACTTCGAGTGCCTCGCGGGCGACGACCTCCTCGCGCCCGAGCGGCTGCCGCTTCCGCCCGACGAGAATCCGGGGCACAGCTGGAACATGTTCACGGTGCTGCTGCCGCTCGAGGCGATGCGCCGCACGCGCAAGGACTTCATCGATGCGATGGCCGCGGAAGGCATCGGCATCGGCATCTCGTACGAGGCGATCCACCTCACCTCGCTCTACCGCGCGAAGGGCTTCGCCGAGGGCCGCTTCCCGGTTTCCGAGCGCATCGCGCGCGAGACCGTGACGCTGCCGCTCTTTCCCGAGATGCGCGATGCCGACGTGGAGCGCGTCTGCGAGACGCTTCGCCGCGTGATGCGCCGCAGGACCGCCTGACATGAGCACTGTCCCCGACCTTTCGGTGGTGATCCCGGTGTACAACGAGGAGGACGTGCTGCCGGCGCTCTTCGCGCGCCTCTACGCCGCGCTCGATGCGCTCGCGTTTCCGTACGAGGTGATCTTCGTGAACGACGGCAGCCGCGACCGCTCCGGCGCGATGCTGCGCGAGCAGTTCCAGAAGCGCCCGGACGTGACGCGCGTCATCTACTTCGCCGGCAACTTCGGCCAGCACATGGCGATCATGGCGGGCTTCGAGCACGTGCGCGGGCGGCGCGTGGTGACGCTCGACGCCGACCTGCAGAACCCGCCCGAGGAGATCGCGAAGCTCCTCGCGAAGATGGACGAGGGACACGACTACGTGGGCTCGATCCGGCGCCTGCGCCAGGACGCGGCGTGGCGGCGCTGGGCCTCGAAGGCGATGAACCGTGTGCGCGAGCGCATCACGCACATCCGCATGACCGACCAGGGCTGCATGCTGCGCGCCTACGACCGGCCGATCGTGGACGCGATCCGCGCCTCGCGCGAGGTGAGCACGTATATCCCC
>JAICTR010000042.1 GCA_025936275.1 Burkholderiales bacterium | reverse complement strand
TCGGCGAGGCCGCGAGCGCTTGCGCGAGGGCATCGCGCAGGTTCGCGGGCGCGCTCACAACGCCTGCGCGAGGATCGCGAACGGATGCCGCGCCTCGCGGCCGCTGCCGTCGGCGATCTGGCGGCGGCAACTCGTGCCCGAGGCGGCGATCGTCGCCTGGGGTGCCGCGCGCACCGCGGGAAGCAAGGCGAGCTCGCCCATGCGCATCGACACGTCGTAGTGCCCCTTCTCGTGGCCGAAGGCGCCCGCCATGCCGCAGCATCCCGACTCGATCGCGGAGACCTCGCATTGCGGGATGGTGCGCAGCAGCGCGAGCGTCGCATCGAACACGCCGAACGCCTTCTGGTGGCAATGGCCGTGCACGCGCAGCGCGAGCCCCGGCTGCGCGCGCCACGGCGCGACGACCCGTCCTTCGGCGATCTCGCGCGCGAGGTACTCGTCGGCGAGCTGCGCGCCGGCCATGCGCTTGGCGAGGTCGTCGCCGGGAAAGAGCCCCCCGAGCTCGTCGCGGAAGGTGAGCATGCAGGACGGCTCGAGTCCCACGATGGGAGTGCCGCGCTCTAGCTGCGGGCGCAGCGCATCGAGCGTACGGCGCATCTCGATGCGCGCTTCGTCCACCATGCCCGCGGCGAGGAACGTGCGGCCGCAGCAGAGCGGCCGGCCCTCGGCGCCGACGGGCGAAGTCACGCGATGCCCCGTCGCCGTGAGGACGCGCTCCGCGGCGGCGAGGTTCGCAGGCTCGAACCAGTTGTTGAACGTGTCGGCGAAGAGCACCACCTCGCGCCCTTCCCCCGCGGCGCCGGCGAAGGAGCCGCGCCACGACTTGCGCCATGCGGGAAGCGGCCGGCGGCGGTCGAACCCCAAGGCTTCCATCACCAGGCCCGCGCCGGGCATCTTCAGCGCGAGGGACGCGAGCGGCTGCAGGCGCGCCGCGGTCGCCGAATAGCGCGGCAGGTGGCCGACCAGCCGATCGCGCAGCGTGTAGCCGCGCCGCGCCTTGTCGCGCGCCAGGAACTCGATCTTCATGCGCGCCATGTCCACGCCGGTCGGGCACTCGCGCTTGCAGCCCTTGCACGAGACGCACAGGTCGAGCGCCTCGCGCACCGCGTCGTCGGCCGCTTCGCGCGGGCCGAGCTGCCCGGAGAGCGCGAGGCGCAGCGTGTTGGCGCGGCCGCGCGTGAGGTCGCGCTCGTTGCCGGTGGCGCGATAGCTCGGGCACATCGTTCCGGCGTCGAACTTGCGGCAATGGCCGTTGTTGTTGCACATCTCGACCGCCTGCGGGAATCCGCCCCACGCGCTCCAGTCGAGCGCCGTGGTGCCGGCGTCGGTGCGATAGCCGGGCTTGTAGCGGAAGAGCTTACGGTCGTCCTGGCGCGGCGGGCTCACGATCTTGCCGGGGTTCATGAGGCCGCGCGGGTCGAACCACGACTTGATCTCGGCCAACGCGGCGGTGAGGCGCGGGCCGAAGAACGGCGCGATCCATTCGGAGCGCACCAGGCCGTCGCCGTGCTCGCCCGAGTAGGAGCCCTTGTAGCGGCGCACCAGCTCCGCGGCCTCCTCGGCGATGGCGCGCATGCGGATCGCCCCATCGCCCTTCATGTTGAGGATCGGGCGCACGTGCAGGCACCCCACCGATGCGTGCGCGTACCACGTGCCCTCGGTGCCGTGCTTGCGGAAGACTTCGGTGAGCTGCGCGGTGTACTCGGCCAGGTGCTCGAGCGGCACCGCGCAATCCTCGATGAAGGAGACCGGCTTGCCGTCGCCCTTCATCGACATCATGATGTTGAGGCCCGCCTTGCGCACGTTCCAGAGCGAGGCCTGTTGCGCGGCATCGAGGATTTCCACGACGCCGCCGGCGAAGCCCAGGTCGCCCATGAGGTCGGCAAGGCGCCGCACGCCGAGCAGCTGCGCATCGCGGTCGGACCCGGAAAACTCCACCAGCAGCACCGCGTCGGGCTCGCCCTTCACGAAGCGGCGGATCACCGGCGCGAACGAAGGGTTGCCGAGCGCGAGGTCGAGCATGGTGCGGTCGACCAGCTCCACCGCCGAGGGACCGAGCTTCACGATGTGCTGCGCCGCGTCCATCGCGTCGTGGAAGCGCGGGAAATGCGCGACGCCGAGCGCCTTGTGGCGCGGGATCTCGGCGAGGCGCAGGTGGATCTTCTCGAACCACGCGAGCGTGCCTTCGCTGCCGACGAGGAGCTTCGCGAGGTTGAAGCCGTCGGGTGAGAGGCGATCGAGGTTGTAGCCCGCCACCCGCCGCGCGACCTTCGGAATGCGCGCCTCGATCTCCGCGCGTTCGCGCTCCCACAGCGCGCGCGCCTTCGCCGCGAGCGCGCGGATCGCGGGATCGGTCATCGCGCGCTCGTCGCCGAAGCGCCCGCGCACGCCGTTCGCGAGCCACGCGTCGATCGCCTCGATCCGGTCCACGCTGTTGCCGTAGGCGAGCGAGCGCGAGCCGCACGAGTTGTTGCCCGCCATGCCGCCGAGCGTCGCCTGCGACGAGGTCGAGACGTCGACCGGATACCACACGCCGAGGGGCTTCAGCCTCGCGTTGAGCGCATCGAGCACCAGCCCCGGCTCGACCACCGCGCGCATCGACTCGGCGTCCACCTCGAGCGCGCGGTTGAGGTACTTGCTGTCGTCGATCACCAGTGCGGCGCCCACCGTCTGCCCGCATTGCGAGCTGCCGGCGCCGCGCGGCAGGATCGGCACGCCCTCCTCCACGGCGATCTGCATCGCCGCGATCGCCGCCGCGGCGTTGCGCGGCACGACGACGCCCACCGGCGTCACCTGGTAGATCGAGGCGTCGGTCGCGTAGCGGCCGCAGCTCGCGGCATCGAAGAGGATCTCGCCGTCCACCTCGCGCGCGAGGCGCCGTTCCAGGGACAAGCGTGCTTTCCCGCGCGATGTGCGAACGGGAGCGGGAATGACCAGGGTCATCGGACCTTTTACCGGGGAGCGTGGGAATCGGCCTTCAAGTGCGGCATTATGGCAATAAACCAGCGTGATTCCGAAGGAGAACCCATGCCCGCCGGCCGCCATTTCCTGCAGATTCCCGGACCGACCAACGTGCCCGATCGCGTGCTGCGCGCGATCGACCGTCCCACCATCGACCATCGCGGCCCCGAGTTCCAGGCACTGGCGAAGGACGTGCTCGAGGGCATGAAGCGCATCTTCAGGACGCGCCACCCGGTGATCATCTATCCGGCCTCGGGCACCGGCGCCTGGGAAGCGGCGCTGGTGAATACGCTCTCGCCCGCAGACAAGGTGCTCATGTCGGAGACCGGGCACTTCTCCACCTTGTGGACGAAGATGGCGAAGAAGCTCGGGCTCGAGGTCGAGCTCATCCCCGGCGACTGGCGCCACGGAGCGGACCACGCCGAGATCGAGCGCCGGCTCGCCGCCGACCAGGCGCACGCGATCAAGGCCGTGGCGGTGGTGCACAACGAGACCTCCACCGGCGTCACCACGCGCATCCCGCTGGTGCGAAAGGCGATCGACAACGCGAAGCATCCGGCGCTGCTCCTGGTGGACACCATCTCCTCGCTCGGCTCCATCGACTATCGCCACGACGAATGGGGCGTCGACGTCACCGTCGGCGGCTCGCAGAAGGGCCTCATGCTGCCGCCGGGCCTCTCGTTCAACGCCACCTCGGAAAAATCCCTCGCCGCGAGCAAGACCGCGAAGCTCGCGCGCTCGTTCTTCGACTGGGGCGAGATGCTCGCCTCGAACGCCGACGGCTGGTTCCCGTACACGCCGTCCACGAACCTGCTCTTCGGCCTGCGCGAGGCGATCGCGATGCTCGAGGAAGAAGGCCTCGCGAACGTGTTCGCGCGCCACGACCGGCATGCGGAGGCGACGCGCCGCGCGGTGCGTGCCTGGGGCCTGGAGATCCTCTGCCAGGATCCCGAGGAATACAGCTCCTCGCTCACCGCGATCATGATGCCCGCCGGCCATGATGCCGACGCGCTGCGCAAGACCATCCTCCAGCACTTCGACATGTCGCTGGGACAGGGCCTGGGCAGGCTCAAGGGCAAGGTGTTCCGCATCGGCCACCTCGGCGACTTCAACGACCTCACGCTGATGGGCACGCTTTCCGGCGTGGAGATGGGGCTCGGGCTCGCCGCGGTGCCGCACCGCGAGGGCGGCGTGCTCGCGGCGATGGGACATCTCGCCGAGCGGGCGCGGGCGTCGAGCGGGGTGCGCCGCGCCGCCTGAAGCGGTGCGGCGGGGCGTTGTAGACTAGCCGCACGGGGCGGCCGAGCGAGCCGCCCCGACCAATAACCACATGAGGAGACCGCAATGAAGAATTCCCGATGGGTTGGCGCGCTCGCCGTCCTCGCCGCCGCGGCGATGGCCGTGCCGGCGATCGCCGCGGACATCACGCTGCGCGCTTCGCACCAGTTTCCCGGCGGCAAGGGCGACGTGCGCGACGACATGGTGCAGATGATCGCCAAGGACGTGAAGGCGGCGAACGTCGGCCTCAACGTGCAGGTCTATCCCGGCGCCTCGCTCTTCAAGCCCAAGGAGCAGTGGAACGCGATGACCAAGGGCCAGCTCGACATCACGCTCTTCCCGCTGGACTACGCGAGCGGCAAGGTGCCCGCGTTCGGCGCGACGCTCATGCCGGGCCTCATCCGCAGCCAGGAGCGCGCCAAGCGCATCAACGACTCGCAGTTCATGAAGGACATCCGCGCCGAGATGGAGAAGCACGGCGTGATCGTGCTCTCCGACGCGTGGTTCGCGGGCGGGGTCGCGGCGCGCGACAAGTGCATCACCAAGCCCTCCGACCTGCAGGGCATGAAGCTGCGCGCCGCGGGACCCACCTTCGCCGCGATGTGGTCGGCCGCGGGCGCGAGCGTCGTGAGCCCGCCGTCCAACGAGATCTACAACGCCTTCCAGAGCGGCGTCATCAACGCCACCGACACGAGCCTCGGCAGCTTCGGCTCCATGCGCCTCTATGAAGTCGCGAAGTGCCTCACCGCGCCCGGCGACAACGCGCTCTGGTTCATGTACGAGCCGGTGCTCATGTCCAAGAAGAGCTTCGACCGGCTCAACAAGAAGCAGCAGCAGGCGGTGCTCGCGGCGGGCAAGAAGGCGCAGGCCTACTACGAGAGCAAGGCGAACGACGTGAACGAGGAGACCGTCCAGCAGTTCAAGCAGCACAACGACAAGGTCGTCACGCTCTCCGACGCCGAATACGACGAGTGGATCGCCCTCGCGAAGAAGAGCAGCTACGCGCAGTTCGCCAAGGAAGTGCCCAACGGGCAGAAGCTGATCGACGAAGCGCTCGCCGTGAAATAACGGCGGCGCAAGGGCCGTGCGGGCGCACGCCGGCCGGCCCTTCCCCCCTCCTTCCGAATCGAGGAACGCCTTGGACACATACATCCGGGCCGTCCGGCTGTTGTCGCGCGTCGCCGGCGTCGTCGCCGCGCTGCTCATCGCCGGCGCCGTGCTGGTGATCTGCGACATGGTGATCGAGCGCTACGGCTTCAACCGCACCACCATCTGGCAGATCGACGTCGTCACGTACGCCATCGTCGCCGCGACCTTCGTCGGCAGCCCGTACGTGCTGCTGCACCGCGGGCACGTGAACGTGGACATCCTGCCGATGCACTCCGGCCCGCGCACGCGCTACTGGCTGGGCCTTTTCACCGCCGGCCTTTCGTTCGCGTTCTGCGCGGTGCTCTGGTTCCTCTGCACGCGCTTCTGGTACGAGGCGTGGTCGCTCAACTGGCGCTCCGACACCGTGTGGCGCGCGCGCCTGTGGATCCCGTACCTCTCGATGCCGGTCGGGCTGGGCCTGCTCGTGCTGCAGTACGTCGCCGACCTCGTTTGCATCGCGACCGGGCGCAGCCAGCCCTTCGCCGCCGACCCCCAAGCGCACGAGATCGCCGCATGAGCCCGGGACACGCGGGCGCGGTGGTCCTGGTCGCGACCATCCTGCTGCTCTTCTCCGGCGTCCCGGTCGCGTTCGGACTCGGCGCGATCTCGATCATCTTCCTGCTCATCTTCCAGGGGCTCGACGCGATGCGGGTCGTGGCGGAGACCTTCTGGGGCGGCCTCGACGAGTTCACGCTGGTCTCGATCCCCATGTTCATCATGATGGGCGCGGCGATCGGCTCCTCGCCCGCGGGCAAGGACCTCTACGAGGCGCTCGACCGCTGGCTCTACCGCCTGCCCGGCGGGCTCGCGATCTCGAACCTCGGCGCCTGCGCCATCTTCGCGGCGCTCACCGGCTCGTCGCCCGCGTGTTGCGCCGCGATCGGCCGCATGGGCATTCCGGAGATGCGCCGCCGCGGCTACCCGGACGATGTCGCCACCGGATCGATCTGCGCGGGAGGAACCCTCGGCATCCTGATACCGCCTTCCGTCACCCTGATCCTCTACGGCATCGCGACGGAAACCTCCATCGGGCGGCTCTTCATCGCCGGCGTCCTGCCCGGGCTGCTGCTCACCGGGCTCTTCATGCTCTGGACCATCTTCATCGTCTGGAAGCGCGGATTCCGTACCCACGCGCCGGATTTCCGCTACACGTGGAAGCAGAAGTTCGGCTCGATCCCGAAGATCGCGCCGTTCATCGCCATCATCGTCGGCGTGATGTGGGTGCTCTACGGCGGCGTGGCGACGCCGTCGGAAGCCGCGGGCGTGGGCGCGGCGCTCTGCGCCGTGATGGCGGTGATCATCTACCGCATGTGGACCGTGGAGAGCTGGTGGGCGATCCTGCGGGACACGATGCGCGAGTCGGTGATGATCCTCATGATCATCGCCGCGGCGGTGCTGTTCGGCTACATGCTCACGTCGTTGTACCTCACCCAGACGCTCGCGCAGGCGATCGCCGACATGGACGTGAACCGCTGGGTCCTCATGGGAATCATCAACGTGTTCCTGCTGGTGTGCGGCTTCTTCATCCCGCCGGCGGCGATCATCCTCATGACGAGCCCGATCCTGCTGCCGATCATCACCGCCGCGGGCTTCGACCCGGTGTGGTTCGGCATCATCCTCACCATCAACATGGAGGTGGGCCTCATCCACCCGCCGGTCGGGCTCAACATCTACATCGTGAACTCGATCGCGCCCGACGTGCCGGTGACCAAGGTCATGTGGGGCACCATCCCGTACGTGCTCTGCATGTTCCTCGCGATCGTGATCCTTTCGGTCTTTCCCGAGATCGCGACCTGGCTTCCCGACCGGCTGATGGGCCCGGGACACTGATGGCCGACATCGACGTGCACCGCGTGCACGGCCTGGGGCTCGCCGCCGCGCGCCGTGCCGCGGAGCAGATGGCGGCCGACCTCGGCCGCAAGTTCGACGTGCGCGCGAGCTGGCAGGGCGACACGCTGCGCTTCGAGCGCCCCGGCGCCTCCGGCTTCGTGACGCTGGGCGAGAAGGACCTGCGGCTTTCGCTCTCGCTGGGGTTCCTCCTCAAGGCGATGAAGCCCTCGATCGAGAAGCTGATCCACGAGGAGCTCGACAACCTCTTCAAGCAGCCGCCGCGCCCGGCGCCCGCCACGCCGCGCACGGCTACGCCGCGGAAGGCCGCGAAGCGTCCGAAAAGAGGCGGTTGACGATCGCCGTCTCGCGCTCGCGCAACACGCCGAGGAATGCCTCGCAGCCGTGCATTGCGCGGAACGCGGTGAAGCCCCGCTCGAGGAAATCCTGCAGGTCGCCGAGCCCGGCGAGCTGCGCGGGCGCGCGCATCAGCCTGAGCGTCGCGCCGATGAAGGGCTTGCCGACCAGGCCATCGAGGCGCCGTGCGACCGCCTCCACCAGCTCGACCTGGCGCAGGCGCTCTTCGCGCGTCGAGCTTGCCCGATAGGCCGCGGCGTAGCGCGCCTCGTCGAGCGAGCCCGGTGCGAGCGCGCCGGCGAGCGCGTGGTCGAGCGCCTCGGTGAGGGCCTCGAGCTCGATCGCGAGCGCCGCGGTCTCCACCGCGCTCGCCGGAAGCACGCGCTGCATGGTCGGCACGATGCGCATCAACTCGGCGTCGCGCGCGCTGAAGTCCTTCGGCCCGTAGAGATCCTCGAGGAAAAAGCGCGTCGCCGCGGCGTAGCGCGGCTCGCGCATCAGGTCGGCATAGGTCGCGGCGAGGCGCCGCGCCTGCCACGCCTTCACCTCGCGCAGCCGCGGTGGGAAGGGGCGCCCCGGACCGCGCAGCGCCTGCAGCGTCGCGAGGTGCGCGGCGAGGCCCGCGGGCCCCTCAGCGCGCCGCGCCATGTCGAGCCGGGTGCATGCGTCCATTCTAGCGGCGATGCCCGGCCCTTATAATCGAATGAAGGCCGCGAGGCCTGCCCACGATCCACTTGCCACGAGCGAGAGAGGAGCCGCGCGAATGAGCGACATGATCGCTCGCGAGCGGCGCTACGGCGCCGCCAACTACGATCCGCTGCCGGTCGTCATGGTGCGCGGCCAAGGGCCGTGGCTGTGGGACGAGGCGGGCCGCCGCTACCTCGACATGCTCTCGGCCTATTCGGCGGTGAGCTTCGGCCACGGCCATCCGCGCCTCGTGGCGGCGCTCGAGGCGCAGGCCGGGCGCCTCGCCGTCACCTCGCGCGCCTGCCACACCGATCGCCTGCCGCCGCTCCTCGAGCGCCTGTGCCGCATCACCGGCATGGACCGGGCGCTGCCGATGAATAGCGGCGCCGAAGCGGTCGAGACGGCGATCAAATGCGCGCGCAAGTGGGCGTACGTCGAGAAAGGCGTCGGTGCGGGACGCGCGCGCATCGTCGCCTGCCAAGGCAATTTCCACGGGCGCACCACGACGCTGGTGGGCTTTTCCTCCGAGCGCCAGTACCACCGGGATTTCGGGCCGTATGCCGAGGGCTTCGACGTCATCGCGTACGGCGATGCGCGCGCGCTCGAGGCGGCGATCACGCCGGACACCGCCGCCTTCCTCGTCGAGCCGCTGCAGGGCGAGGCGGGCATCGTGGTGCCGCCGGAAGGCTATCTCAACGCGTGCGCGCGCATCTGCGCCGAGCGCGGCGTGCTGCTGATCCTGGACGAGGTGCAGACGGGCCTCGGCCGGACCGGGCGCCTCTTCGCCTGCGAGCACGAGGGCGTGAAACCCGACGGCATCATCCTCGGCAAGGCGCTGGGCGGCGGACTGCTGCCGGTCTCGGCGTTCTGCGCGCGCGAGAACGTGATGGGCGTGTTTCGCCCCGGCGACCATGGCAGCACCTTCGGGGGCAACGCGCTCGCCGCGGCCGTGGCGCTGGAAGCGCTCGACGTGCTCGAGGAAGAGCACCTCGCGGAGCGCGCGGCGCACCTCGGGACGCGGCTGCTGGAGCGCCTGCGCGCCCTTTCCAGCCCGGTGGTGCGCGACGTGCGCGGCAAGGGGCTGCTGGTGGGCATCGAGCTCGATCCGGAGCGCGCCCCGGCGCGCCGCTTCGTGGAGGCGCTCCTCACGCACGGCATCCTCAGCAAGGACACGCACGGCACCGTCGCGCGCTTCGCGCCGCCGCTGGTGATCTCGGAGGCGGATCTCGACTGGGGAATCGAGCGCATTCGCGAGACGCTGCGCGAGTTCGGCCCGGTCCACGAGAAGGCCGCCGCACCCGCATAAGGCTTGCGGCGAGCCCTCAGGGCCTGGGGGGAATGTCGCGCACCTCGCGCCGCAGCACCTTGCCGACGTTCGACTTCGGGAGCTCGTCCCAGAACTCGACGATGTGCGGCACCTTGTAGCCGGTGAGCTGCGCGCGGCAATGGGCGATCACCTGCTCGCGCGTGAGCGACGGATCCTTGCGCACGATCACGACGCGCACCGTCTCCCCGGAATGCTCGTCCGGCGCCGGCACCGCGCACACCTCGCGCACGCCGGGGAGCATGGCGACCACGTCCTCGACCTCGTTCGGGTACACGTTGAAGCCCGAGACCAGGATCATGTCCTTCTTGCGATCGACGATCTTCACGTAGCCCTCGGGCGTGAGGAGACCGATGTCGCCGGTGCGAAAGGCGCCGTCCTGCGTCATCGCCCGCGCGGTCTCCTCGGGCCGGTTCCAGTAGCCCTTCATCACCTGCGGGCCGGCGATGCAGATCTCGCCGATCTCGCCCGGCGCGAGGATGCGGCCGGCGTCGTCGCGAATCGTGACCACCGTGGAAGGCAGCGGCAGCCCCGCGGTGCCGTTGTACTCCGCGCCCTCGACGAGCGGGTTGATGCACGCGCCGGGCGAGGTCTCGGTGAGCCCGTAGGCCTCGAGCAACGGCTTGCCGGTCACCGCCTTCCAGCGCTCGGCCACCGCGCGCTGCACCGCCATCCCGCCGCCCAGCGCGAGCTTGAGGTGCGAGAAGTCGAGCTCGGCGAAACCCGGTGTATTGAGCAGCCCGTTGAAGAGCGTGTTCACGCCCGAAAGGGTGCTGAAGGGATGGCGCGCGAGCTCCTTCACGAACCCCGGCATGTCGCGTGGATTGGTGATGAGCACGTTGTGCGCGCCGATCTTGAGGTTCAGGAAGCAGCCGCCGGTGAGCGCGAAGATGTGATAGAGCGGAAGCGCGGTGATCACCACTTCCTTCCCGTCCTCGAGCCCCGCGCCGGTCCACGCCCTCACCTGCTCCAGGTTCGCGACGATGTTGCCGTGGGTGAGCATCGCGCCCTTGGAAACCCCCGTGGTGCCGCCGGTGTATTGCAGGAAGGCGAGATCGCCGGACGCCAGCGCGGGCTCGCTGAGCGGGCGGCGCGCGCCTTGGGCCAGTGCCGCCCCGAAGGTGACCGAGCCCGGCAGCGACCACGCGGGCACCAGGCGCTTCACGCGCTTCACCACCGCGTTCACCAGCAGCGACTTGGGCAAGCCCAGCAGGTCGCCCACCTGCGTCGTCACGACGTGGCGCACCGAGGTGCGGGCGAGCACCTCCTGCAGCGTGCGCGCGAAGTTCTCGAGGATCACGATCGCCTCGGCGCCGGAGTCGACCAGCTGGTGCTCGAGCTCGCGCGGCTTGTAGAGCGGGTTGCAGTTCACCACCACGAGCCCCGCGCGCAGCGCGCCGAAGAGCGCCACCGGGTATTGCAGCAGGTTGGGCATCATCAGGGCGACGCGCGTGCCCTTGCGAAGCCCCGCCCCGTTCTGCAGCCAGCTCGCGAAGTCGCGCGACAGGGTGTCGATGCGCGCGTAGCTCAGCGTGCGCCCCATGCAGGTGAACGCGGGAAGCGGCGCGAAGCGCTCGCAGCTTCCCTCGATCAAGCCGCGCAGGGTGCCGGGGTCGTCGCGGCGGATCTCGGCGGGCACGCCCGGCGGGTACGAGGCGAGCCAGATCCTTTCCATCGCGGGTGCGTCGAGCGCCATCGACATAGCGGGTCCTTCGATCTCCAGCGCCAGAGTGTAACCCGCTGCGCAGCGCCGCTCACGGCCTATACTGGCGCATGCGCAGGCCGCCTCGCGCGACGCGGCCGCCGAACCGAAATGGAGGAGCGAATGGCACGGAAGAAGACATCCCGCGGCGCCGCCGATTCGACCGAAGCGCTGCGCGACTCGGCACAGAAGATCT